>JAQUQP010000011.1 GCA_028716025.1 bacterium
TATGAGGAGCTCCGATATCCGGAGCGACAATATGGGCAATTAGCTCAGCGGGAGAGCACTACCTTCACACGGTAGGGGTCACAGGTTCAATCCCTGTATTGCCCACCATGAAATTTGCTGCGCAAATTTAGTTCATAGTTGGTAGTTCATAGTTGATAACTAAAGCGCAATAAAATATTAAGGGAGATAAATTGAATCAGGAAATTGAGACTTTGATCGAACTGCAAAAACTGGATATCAGCATCGATGGCTTGAAAAATAAGGCCAAGGAAATACCCTTGTGCATAGAAAAAGCCAAGACTGATTTTGAAACCAAGAATACGAACCTGGAAAGCCTGAAGCAGGAACTGGCCCGGGTACAGTTGGATAAAAAACAAAAAGAACTTGATCTGCATACCAAAGAAGAAGAAAGAAAGAAACACCAGTCTGAATTGAATAAGGTCAAGAAGAACGATCAGTATTTTGCTTTGCAGAATGAGATCAACCAATTAGGCAAGGATATATCAGCCATAGAAGACGGGATACTGAATATGATGGATGCGATAGAAACCGTCAATAATAAAATAAAACAGGAACAAGAAATATTAATGCAAGAAGAAGGAAAATTAGGACAGGAGATCGATCGGTTGAACGGGGAACTGGCGGCTATTAATAATTCAGTCTCAGCCCAGGAAACGCAGCGTCGGGACTTAGCGGCGAAAATTCCGGCTGATTCTTTACATCTTTATGAGCGGATCAGAAAAAGCAAGAAAGGTTTGGCGGTAGCGGAAGTTAAGAAAAATAATTCCTGTGGCGGGTGTCATATGACTTTGCCGCCGCAGGTTGTCAATGAAGTCAGGAAATTGGAACGGCTGGTAGTATGTGAAAATTGCTCCCGGATCTTGTTTTGGAAAGGCGAATGAGCCTTGACTAAAAACGAAGATATCATAAAAGTCCTGCGCATGTTCGCGCAAGGATTAAATATCCGGGATATTGTGCAGAAATTCCCAGTCTATGATCATGAAAATATAGTGCATTTACTGCATGAGTTGGTGGAAGAATTACAGCCGAAAAAGAAGCATGTGGTTTTATCCGGACAATATACGGCAAATATTGACGGAGCTAGCCGGGGTAATCCGGGTCCCGGAGCATTGGGCGTAGTGATCTACAACCAACAGGGAGAAATAATCGCTGAAAATAAGAAAACCTTGGGAGTCTGTACCAATAATGTCGCTGAGTACCAGGCTCTAATAAAAACCCTGGAAATGGCCATTGAATTGCAGTTAAATAAATTAATGGTACGCAGTGATTCGCAGCTGCTGGTCAAGCAAATGCAGGGACATTATAAGGTCAAAGATGAAAAAATAAAAGCCTTGTATCATGAAGTACAAAAACTGCTTAAATCCTTCGAATTGGTTGAATTTTGCCATGTACCCAGGACTGAGAATCAATTGGCTGACCAGCTGGCCAATGAAGCTTTAGATGAGATCAAATCCTAAGCTTTAAAGTTTAGGATTTAGATATTAGTATTTCGAAATTGTTCTTTAAATGCAGGATAGAATGGACAAGATGATCGCTCTGTCATCCCGGCGTGAGCCGGGACCAGGGAGGAAAGTCCGAGCTCCAGAGAGCAAGGTGCCTCATAACGTGAGGGGGTCTGATGCAAATCGGATCACGGAAAGTGCCACAGAAAATTACCGCCTACCGTTGCTTCCGCAAGGGAGCAGCGAGGTAAGGGTGAAAACGCGAGGTAAGAGCTCACGGCTCGCCGTAGAAATGCGGCGGGAGGGTAAACCCCACCCGGTGCAAGACTAAAGGTTCTATCGAGAGCAATCTCGAGGGCTGCTCGTCCTTATTCCGCAAGGAATGATAGAGAAGTTGGTCGCTAGATCCCGTTGGTGACATCGGGACCAGACAAATGATCATCACCCCGTTTAGCGTAAGCTAGAGCGGGGAACAGAACTCGGCTTATCGTCTGTTCTATCCTGTTTAATTTTCTGAGGTATTCCCCAGAAAATTAATTGATTACGCGGATTCTAAAACTAGATTACGCGGATTTTGATTTGAAAGGAGATTACAAAGATAAAACATTTGCTAAAACAGTGAATGTTTTTTTTATTTTAGCGAAGTTTATCCCCACCACTAAGGCTTTGGCGGGCACAGCGCTAATATAAGTGGTGGACAAAAGACTTACCCCAGAGACTTGATCTAGGAGTATAAAGCAGCAGAGAAACTGACTATAACCATGTGGTTTTAGTTAAGTTGAATTTAGATGTTAATGGAGGAAGAATAGTGAAGATATTCATTAGTCATATATCGGAGGAGAAAAAACTTGCATTAGTCTTGCAAGATTGGATCGAATCAGTATTCCTGGGACAATTAGAAGTTTTTGTTAGCAGTAATCCCGATAACATTCCTGCTGGTAATAAATGGTTGGATGATATAACAGATGCATTAAAAGATACAAAACTACTCATTATTCTATATAGTCCTCTCTCTAGAAATCGCCCTTGGATTAATTTCGAAGCGGGCTGCGGGTGGATAAAAAATATTATAATTATACCAGTATGTCATTCGGGTTTATTGCTACAACAAATTGGTAGTCCTATTTCAAGTTTTCAAGGACTCGAAATAAGCAATAATAATTTTGTAGATGATTTCTTTGGAGCGATTTCTAAACATGCTGGATTTGCGAAACAGCCAAAAATTGATAAGGCTAATTTTTTGAAAGAGGTTAATGGAGCAATCGAAAAGCTTTCATCAGTTTCACAAATGTCAGATGATATACCCACTAATACAAAGGAAATATATTCTGGTGAACAAATATCTATATTAAAAG
This sequence comes from bacterium, assembly GCA_028716025.1. The sequence continues at coordinate 2,819 of JAQUQP010000011.1, forward strand.
TACTAGCGGAAGCCCAAGACCATGGCGAAAATGGAGTTGACGAGCCAGATCTAGCAAGAAGGGTTAATCTAAAAGTGACATTATTAATACACCATATTAAACCATTAAAAGATAAAGAAATGGTTAAGCATAGATATGCTATGGGAACAGGTTATTATGTAATAACTCAAAAAGGAATATCGGCTCTCGTAGAATTAGATATTTTAAAATAAACATACATAATAGGTGAAGGAGTTATTAACTTTAGAGGGACAACGGAGTCAGGTAATAGGTTATTAAAATGTTTAGCAGCTCACTTTAGCCGATGAGCTGTATATTTGGAAGAGGCACAAAAAGTGAAATCGTATGTAGTATCCTCAAAATAGGGTGGTAAAAAAATCCATGAAAAGCGAATTTATCTATTATATGTTAGAGATATAAAAAATGAATAATACTGTATTTATAATTGGCTCAGGTGCAAGTAAGGAAGTTAATTTGCCAACTGGCGATGAGCTCAAAAAAGGCATATCAGAACTTCTTGACATGCGTTTTGACGATTGGGGAAGAACTCTCAAAAGCGGTGATTATACTATTGTTGAATCCTTAAAATTGTTAGTTCGGAGTTCTGATGGGCGTGGAGGAGATATTAATCCATATCTGTATGAAGCATGGCATATCAGGGATGCATTGCAACAAGCCATTTCAATAGATAACTTTATTGACGCTCATAGAGATAATGATAAAATTGCAATATGTGGAAAACTAGGGATCGTACGATCGATATTGGCTGCTGAAAAAGAAAGTTTACTTTATTTAGATAGAGTAAATAGTGTTTCAAATATAAACTTTAAGCCTCTGCAAAATACTTGGTATAGTCCTTTTTTTCAATTATTAACTGAGAATTGTGGAAAAAATGATCTTATAGAAAGATTAAAAAGTATAACACTAATCATTTTTAATTATGATCGATGCGTAGAGCACTTTATTTATCATGCGTTACAAAATTACTATAGAATTAAAGCTGAGGAAGCAGCAGAACGGATTAAAAACATTAAAATTTATCATCCTTATGGTTCTGTTGGCTCTTTACCATGGATGGGAACTAATGGTGCTATGGAATATGGGGCACAACCGAATCCTAAACAGCTTTTAGAACTTTATGAAAAAATTAAAACATATACTGAAGGTACCGACCCTGAGTCAAGTGAAATCAAAGAAATTAAAAAGTCAATGTGCTTTGCAAATAAATTAGTTTTTCTCGGTTTTGCTTTTCACAAGTTAAACATGGAGTTGATATCATCAAGATTGTTGAAGAAGAAAGATGTGATCTCAACGATAGATTGCTTCGCAACTACTTATAAGATTTCTGATAGTGATAAAAATATTATAAAGAAACAAATAGTAGAACTTTACGATAAGAATAGAAACATAATTATCAATATGGCTGATTTAAAGTGTACTGATTTTTTTAAAGAGTTTTGGAGAAGCTTAGCATTTTAGGGGATTAAAGGGGGCGGAGTTAGGTAATAAGGTTAGTAGGCTCGATTAAAGTGAATATGGAGCAGGATAATGAAAGCAGTTGTATGCACAAAATACGGGCCACCGGAAGTCCTTCAGCTTAAAGAGGTTGAAAAACCTGTCCCCAAGGACAATGAAGTACTGATAAAAATACACGCGACAACAGTACATATCGGGGACACTAAGATTCGGCGTTTTGAACCTGGGTTAGGACCTGTCAGGGATTTCTTTTTTAAGCCCATAATGCGGTTCATGCTGGGTTTCAAGGGACCAAGAAAAAATATACTTGGGATGGAGCTGGCAGGGGAAATAGAAGAAATTGGCAAAAAAGTAAATTTGTTTAAGAAAGGTGACCAGGTTTTCGCAGCAACTGAGATGAGATTTGGCGCTTATGCTGAATATACATGCCTGCCGGAAGACTGGGCAATAGTAACAAAACCAGCCAATATGACCTATGAAGAAGCTGCTACGGTTCCTAATGGTGGAACGACCGCGTTGCTTATTCTTAGGAAAGCCAATATCCAGAGTGGCCAGAAAGTTCTTATCTATGGAGCTTCAGGAAGCGTAGGTACTTTTGCGGTGCAACTGGCCAAAAATTTAGGGGCGGAAGTCACCGGTGTATGCAGTACGGCGAACTTGGAAATGGTCAAATCCCTCGGAGCGGATAAGATCATTGATTACACGGCATCTGATTTTACCAAAAACAGTGAGACGTATGATGTTATCTTTGATGCAGTAGGCAAAATTGCCTATTCACAAGCTAAGAAAGCTCTAAAGAAGACCGGGATTTATCTTAACGTTCTTACTTCATTATCAATGTCAGAAGGCTTAAAATTAAGAATTGCCGATGTAGTTTTCCTCAAAGAGCTGATAGAAGCTGGGAAGCTAAAAACAGTGATCGATAGAACCTACAAGATGGAACAAATTGTCGAGGCTCACCGGTATGTTGATCAAGGCCACAAAAAGGGAAATGTGGTCATAACTGTAGGGTGAAAGTTATATAGGATTACGGATATTCGTACATAAAACATCTACTTAATAGTAGGTGTTTTTTTATTTAATTATTTTCTTGACAAAATATGATGAATGGAGTAAATTCATAGTGGGGGAAAGTGGGGGAGATTAGTTCATAGTTAGTAGTTGATAGTTGATAGAAAAGGCAAGGGAAAAGGATCTTATGTTTATCGGACAGTATGAGCATTCTCTAGATGAAAAAAATAGGTTGTTTATCCCGGCAAAATTCCGTCATGGGCAGCAGGAATTTATCGTTACCCGTGGTTTGGAGAGTTGCCTGTTTTTATTTACCAAAGAAAATTGGCAGCAGATCACTGAAAAGCTGAATGCCTTGCCTCTGACCAAGCCTGAAGCCAGGTCTTTTATCCGGCTCTTTGCTTCCGGAGCGCAGGATTGTGACGTAGATGACCAGGGACGTATCCTGGTTCCTAAGATACTTAAAGACTATGCGGTTATTAAAAAGCAAGCTACGGTTATCGGCGTGATCAACCGGATCGAGATCTGGGATACGCAAAAATGGAATAGGTTCTATAAAACTGCTAAGCCAAAATACGAAAATATAGCTGGAAAACTGACCGAACTGGGGATATAGACAGGACACCATGCTTAAACCCGATTACCATCAGCCTGTCATGCTGAAAGAAGCAGTTACGCTGCTGGATATTAAAAAAGGCGGCGTATATGTTGACGCTACCATAGGAGGTGGAGGTCATGCCCAAGAAGTGTTGGAGAAAGTCGGTAGTGATGGATTACTTATCGGATTGGATCAAGACCAGTCCGCAATTGAGCATTGCCAAGAACTTTTCCAAGGACGAAAGAACATCATCTTGGAACAGGCTAACTTTAGAGACCTTTCCAGAGTCCTTGATCAAAGAAAGATCAAAGAAATAGACGGGATTTTGTTTGACTTGGGAGTTTCCAGCCGGCAGCTAAATGCGCCTGAACGAGGTTTTAGTTTTATGCAAGATGGCCCTTTGGATATGAGAATGGACCGTAGCCAAGGGTTAACCGCGGCAGACCTGGTAAACTCAATGGAAGTTAAGGATTTAACTCAGGTCATTAAGGATTACGGTGAAGAACGGTGGGCTAAACGGATCGCCACAAATATTGTGGCGGCCCGCGGTAACCAGCGCATCAGTTCTACAACCGGTTTAGCCCGCATAGTAGCCGGTAGTATTCCCAGAAATAAATGGCCGGAAAATATTCATCCGGCTACCAGAACATTCCAAGCTTTGCGTATCATTGTTAATAATGAGCTATCTATATTAAAACCGGTTTTTTCTACGGCTATTAGACATTTACGAACGAAGGGTAGGATCGTGGTGATCTCCTTTCATTCTTTGGAAGACAGGATCGTAAAGAATACATTGGCTGATTTTAGCCGAGGCTGTGTTTGTCCGCCAAAGATGCCCATTTGCGTGTGTGGTCATACGGCGGAGATCAGGATTCTGACGAAGAAACCTTTATTGGCACAGGATGAGGAAATAGCGCAGAATCCCCGGTCTCGCAGCGCTAAAATGCGGGCAGCGGAAAGGCTACCCAATGAGTGAGCGGAGTGCTCGTGGAGCTGTACATCGGTTCTTATTCCTGGTCTTATTATTTTGTACCGCTTTGATCTATGTGTGGCAGCAGATCCAGGTAGTGAAAGTCGGCTATACTATAAACCAGTTAAAACTACAAATTGAAGAACGTGAAAATGATAACCGGTCTTTACGCATGAAACTAAACAATCTGGGTTCCCTGGAGCGGGTTGAGAAAATAGCAAAAGAACGTCTTAAAATGATCAATCCGCCGCCTGAAAACATTATCTACCTTGATTCGGAGAGGTAATCCATGTCCCGCAAGCGCGCAGCTTTGGTTGCTTTTTGTGTTTTGTTGCTTTTCTTTGCCGTGGTCGGCCGTCTCTATTTTGTACAGGTATTGCAATATCGTAAGTTTACCGGCCTGAAAGAAAAACAGTATATCCAAACCGTGGAAATCAAGCCCAAGCGGGGGACCATTTTTGATTGCCAAGGCCGTGAGTTGGCCTTAAGCATTGATGTTGATTCAGTCTGCGCTTTTCCACGCCAGATCGAAAATATCCCGGAAACAGCGGCTAAGCTGTCTCAGGTCCTGAACCTGGACCAGGAAGTGGTTAAAGAAAAACTGAAATCTGAAAAGTATTTTGTCTGGATCGCCCGCAAAATAGAAACAGACCAAGCGAGGACTATCAAATCTTATAATTTAAAGGGAGTGGATTTTGTCAAAGAAAGTAAAAGATGCTATCCTGATGAGCGTTTGGCCAACCAGTTACTCGGATTTGTTGGTATTGATAATGATGGACTGACTGGAATAGAAAAGTATTATGATGGATACATTAAGGGAGAATCGAGCTATATCATCCAGGGTAAGGATGGCAGAGGCCGTAGTGTCCTGAATGATACGGAAACATGCTATACCAGTAATAATTCCAATGATCTTATCCTAACCATTGATAAAACGATCCAATATATCGCTGAACGGGAATTGGATGCTGCCTGGGCTCAATATAGCGGGCGGAATGCCATAATTATCGTGGAAAAAACAAAGACCGGAGAGATCCTGGCTTTGGCCGGCCGGCCTACTTTCTCTTATCACAACGTAAAAGAAAGCAGTATTGATGAAATGCGGCTCCGGGCGATTACTGATTTCTATGAACCTGGCTCTACTTTTAAAATTGTGACTGCCGCGGCAGCTTTGGAAGAAAACGTGGTAAAACCGGCAGACCGTTATTTTTGTGAAAACGGATCTTACAAGGTCGGGCCTACAGTGATCCGGGACCATGAAAAAGAAGGCTGGCTAACTTTTGCTCAGGTCATAGAGCGGTCCTCAAACATCGGTACTGCCAAAGTAGCTGACAAAGTCGGTCGGGAAAAACTTTATTATTATTCTAAAATGTTTGGTTTTGGCAGTATGACCGGGATCGGATTACCTGGCGAGACACAAGGTTTACTACGCAAACCGAAAGACTGGTCAAGTATTTCATTGGGCCGCATTTCCTTTGGCCAGGAAATAGGTGTTACTCCGCTCCAGCTATTGAACGCGGTCAACGCCGTGGCTAATGGCGGAGTATTGATGCAGCCGATGATCGTTAAAGCTATCCGTAATAAGGACGGCAAGATCATTAAAGAATATAGTCCGCAGATTGTGCGAAAGGTTGTTTCCCCAGAGACAGCAAAAACCTTAACCGATATACTAAAGGGAGTAGTGGATCGCGGGACTGGATCCATGGCTCAGGTAAAAGGTTATGATATCGCGGGTAAGACCGGGACGGCGCAGAAGATAGATCCGAGTATCAGGAAATACTCTGAATCTAAATATGTCGCCAGCTTTGTCGGCTATTTGCCGGCTGATGACCCGGAAGTGACTATCCTGGTGATAATCGATGAACCCAAAGAGATATATTGGGGTGGCAGTGTCTGCGCGCCGGTTTTTGCTAATGTGGCCAGGGATATTATGCGCTATCTTAATATACCGGCAAAAACGACTTTATTAGCCAGCAATAAAAAAATATAAAACACGGAGAGGTTTTGCATGTTACTCAAGGAAGTATTGGCGACAATTGATGTCCAGCAAATATTCGGCACAGTCAATGGCATAGAAGTGAACGGGGTAACGTATGATTCACGCAAAGTACAGAATAAACATAATCGCTATATATTCGTCTGTATTGAAGGATTCAAGGAAAGCGGTACCAAGTATATAAACCAAGCCCTGGAAAAAGGGGCGGTGGCTGTTGTCAGCCAGGAAAAACCGGCAATGGAGCTGCTAGTACCTTTTATCCAGGTAGATAATGCCAGAAGCGCGTTAGCCAAAATAGCCGCTAAAATCTATAATTATCCTTCTGATAAGCTTAAAATGATCGGTATTACCGGCACTAACGGTAAAACTACCATTACCTATATGCTGGAAGCCATTTTACAGGAATATGGGCAGCATACCGGTGTATTGGGAACTATCGAATACCGTCTTGGCCAGAAAATACTGCCAGCGCCAACCACCACCCCCCAGGCTAGCGATTTGCAGGAATTTCTGGCTGAGATGGTCAAACAAAAGTTTGAGTATGTAGTTATGGAAGTATCTTCCCATGCTCTGGAATTAAACCGGATAGAGGGATGCGAGTATGATGTGGCTGTTTTTACTAACCTAACCAGGGATCATTTAGATTTTCATAAAGATTTTGAACATTATTTAGCGGCTAAGGCCAAACTTTTTACCGGATTGGGCAAAAACCAGCGGAAAAAAGGAAAAACCAGCGCGGTGGTCAATGTTGATGATCCGGCCGGCAAAAAAATACTGGAAATTATTCCCGGGGGGGTTGAGGTTTTTACTTACGGAATTAGCAATAAAAACGCTTTTTTAAGAGCTGAAGATGTCGTATTGTCTCCGGGGATCACGACTTTCTCGTGTTTTATCAATCAAAAAAAGTACTCGGTCCAGCTGTACTTGACGGGTAAACATAATGTTTATAACGCACTGGCGGCGATAGGGGCGGCAATCAGCCAGGGGATACCGCCGGAAATGGTGATCAAGGGATTAGCCGCGGTTAAAACCGTACCCGGTAGATTTGAGCTGGTGGAATGTGGACAAAAATTCACTGTTGTGGTAGACTATGCCCATACGGATGATGCTTTATTTAATGTATTGACCGCGGCCAGGGAATTACACCCCAAAAGACTGATCACTGTCTTTGGCGCTGGCGGTGATCGTGACCGTACCAAACGACCGTTAATGGGCCAGGTCGCTGCTACTTTAAGCGATTTTTGTATTGTTACCAGTGACAATCCCCGCAGTGAGGAACCAGAAAAGATCGCCCTGGATATAGAAATTGGGATCAAAAAAGCGGGAAAAACAAATTATGTTATTATTCTGGACCGGCATGAAGCGCTGCGAAAAGCGCTGCAAATGGCCGAACCTGATGACTTGGTTTTAATTGCCGGTAAAGGGCATGAGAATTACCAGATTTTTAAAGATAAAGTAGTCCATTTTGATGATCGGGAAACAGCCAGGCAGATATTAAAGAAACGTTAAGAGAGAAATTAATGGAAAATATATCCTTGCAGGAGATAATAAAAGCGACCAGCGGCACTTTGTTTAAAGGAAGTGCCGCTCTTTGTTTGCCTGATCTTTGCACTGATACCCGGCTGGTAAAAAAGGGCAATACTTTCTTGGCTCTTAAAGGGCCGCATTTCAATGCTAATGATCTTTTAGCTGAGGCAGTGAAGAACGGGGCGGCAGGACTAATTTGTGAAAAACTCCCTGCGCCGGCTTTAATGCGGAAATTAGTATTTGTAATTATCGTTAAAGACGGTTTATTAGCCTTGCAGCAGATTGCCACAGTATACCGCCAGAAATTTAATATACCGGTAGTAGCGATCACCGGGTCAAATGGGAAAACTACGACCAAGGAAATGGTCGGAAAAATATTCTCCCGCCGTTTTAAAACCTTGGTTACATCCGGTAATCTCAATAACCAGATCGGTGTGCCCTTAACCCTGTTGCGGTTACGCAAACAGCACCAGGCAGCTGTGCTGGAATTGGGCACATCAGCCCTAGGTGAAATTGAGGCTTTGGCCAGGATGGCCAAACCCACGATTGGAGTGATCACGTGCATCGGGCATTCCCACCTGCAAGGGCTTAAGGATCTGCCTACTGTCTTAGAAGCAAAAATGGAATTGATCGAAAATATCAGCGCTTCCGGTGTCGCTATTCTGAATAATGACGATCCTTGGCTGCGCAAAAAACTAAGAAATATTAGCTGCCGGGTGATAACTTTTGGTATCCTGCATCGAGCGGATGTTACCGCGCTAAAGATAAGCGCTAAACCTGGGAAAAATAAAATTGATTTTATATTGGCTAAAGGGCTGTTGCGCAGGAAAGTAATATTTAATATTTTGGGTAGACATAATGTGTATAATGCTTTGGCTGCGGCCAGTGCGGGTTTAGCGGCAGGCATCCCGTTTGCTGATATCTTAAAAGGATTATCCGCTTTTCAAGCGGTCAGCGGCCGGATGAAGATGGTTAAGAAAAAAGGTTTGACTATTCTGGATGACAGCTATAACGCCAATCCGGATTCCATGAAAGCGGCATTGCATACTTTGGAGAATTTTGGCTGCGATAGGAGAAGGATCGCTGTTTTAGGAGATATGCTGGAGTTGGGAAAGGAAAGCAGTAAAAAGCATTGGGAAATAGGGGAAATTATTGGACAATTAGGCCTCGATATGCTATATACAATAGGACCGCAAAGCCAGCTCACCGCCAGGGCGGCTATGCAAGCCGGAATAGCCCTGGATAAAATCAATTGTTTCAGTATTGGTGAAGAAAATTTATTACTGCGCGCACTGAAGGAAAATGTACGTCGCGGGGACGTGGTACTATTTAAAGCCTCCCATGGTTTACATTTGGAAAAAATAGTAGATGGTATTTTGCGTTAATAGAGGGTGGAATGTTTTATCATTTTTTGTATCCATTACATCATATTTTCAGCCCATTCAATGTTTTTCAGTATATTACCTTCCGTTCTGTCGGAGCGGCTTTGACCGCATTGATCATCAGCCTCTTGATCACGCCTGGAGTTATCCGCAAATTAAGAACTTTCCATATCGGTCAGCATATCCGCACCGATGGTCCGGAAACGCATTTAAAGAAAGAAGGGACCCCGACTATGGGTGGGGTCATTATTCTGGTTTCTATGATTTTCAGCACCTTCTTATGGGCCCGGATTAATAACCGCTTTATCATTATCGGGATATTTGCCGCTGTCTGGTTGGGATTACTCGGATTTTACGACGATTATCTTAAACTGGTTAAAAAGAATCCCCGCGGGCTTTCCGCGAACTATAAATTACTAGGTCAGATCGTCCTGGCCTTGATCATAGCCTGCTATTTATATATGTTCCCGGTAAATTCATCTTATACCACTAAAGTAAATGTACCATTGATAAAAATGCTTAATTTGGGATATTTTTATATCCCTTTTGTGGTCATAATGATCGTAGGCGCTTCTAATGCTGTGAATCTGACAGATGGATTGGATGGGCTGGCTATCGGAAATATTATTTTTGCCGCTTTGACCTATGCCGCCCTGACCTACGTCACGGGTAACTTCAAATTTGCCTCGTACCTGAAAATCATTTATGCTCCAGGTACCGGAGAGCTCACCGTGTTATTGGCCGCTATGATCGGAGCTTGTCTTGGTTTTCTCTGGTATAACGCGTATCCGGCTGAGGTCTTTATGGGCGATACAGGTTCTCTTTTCTTGGGTGGGACCCTTGGTATCGTCGCAGTGTGCATAAAACATGAGGTACTGCTGGCCTTGGTTGGCGGTATTTTTGTGATCGAAGCATTATCCGTCATTTTACAGGTAGGTTCATTCCGGTTACGCGGTAAACGTATCTTTAAAATGGCTCCTATACACCATCATTTTGAATTAAAAGGTTGGTCGGAACCGAAAGTAGTGGTCAGGTTCTGGATCGTAGGCATTATCCTGGCCTTCCTGGCATTTGCTACGTTAAAGTTAAGATAAGGATAGCGAATTACTCGAAAGATAGCGAATATCGCGAATTAATATATTTGAGTCATTAGCATCCTTTCATTCGTTTAATTCGTGTCCTTAAGGATATATACATGTTCGCATTCAGCTGCAAAAGAATTTTGATATTAGGCGCTGCCCGCAGTGGCCTGGCGTGCGCCAATCTATTAGCGAGAAAAGGGGCCCAGGTTATTATTAACGATAATAATGCCCGGTCACTGACAGCTAAAGACCTAATGCTATTGAAGCAAAAGGGGATCATGGTTAAAACCGGCGGGCATCCTGTATCCTTGTTGTCTGGTATTGATTTTATCGTTGTTTCTCCCGGGATCCGCTCTGACCTGCCATTACTGCAAAAAGCCCGTCAACAAAATATTCCCGTCTTAAGTGAAATTGAAGTGGCCTACAGCTATTTAACTTCTCCGATCATTGCTATTACCGGGACAAACGGTAAAACTACTACTACTAGTCTTATTGGTGAAATATTCCGGCAAGCTGGCCGGAAGACATTGGTCTGCGGCAATATTGGCCGGCCCATCTCGGCGATTGCCTCTAAGGCCGGCCGGAATGGGATTGTGGTTGCCGAGATCAGCAGTTTCCAGTTGGAAAACATAGTAAATTTCCATCCTCATATTTCGGTTATGCTTAATATAACTCCGGATCACCTGGACCGGTATCCTGATCTTGCCGCCTATGCGCGGGCAAAAAAACAAATTTACCGCAACCAGGAACAAAATGATTATGCCGTCATTAACTACGATGATCCGGCCAGCCGGAAAAGCGCCGACAAGATCAAATCCACTGTAGTGTTTTTCTCACGCAAGAAGATATTGGCTCGTGGAATATTCGTTAAAAATGGGACTATCTTGGCAAAACTGAACGGGAAACAGCGGAAAATAATTAAAACAAAGGAAATAGGCATTCCGGGTCCGCATAATCTGGAAAATGCGCTAGCCGCTATTGCCTGCGGAATTCTGGGCCAGGTAGCTATCTCCAACATCAAAAATACGGTGAGAACTTTCCGCGGTGTTGAGCATAGGTTGGAGTTGGTCGGGATAGTTAAGGGAGTGAAGTATATCAATGATTCAAAAGCCACAAATGTTGATTCGGTTATTAAAGCGCTGGAAAGTTTTCCCGATAAGGTGATCCTGATCGCTGGAGGCAGGGATAAAGGCAGCCCGTATCTGCCCTTGTCCAAACTGGTAAAGCGTAAAGTAAAAGCTCTTATTTTATTAGGCGAGGCAAAGGATAAAATCAATAAAGAATTAGGGTCTTTAACCAGGGCTTTTATGGTTAAAAGCCTGGTTGAAGCGGTGAAATTAGGACAGCAATTAGCTTGTCCCGGAGACACGGTACTGTTGTCTCCAGCCTGTGCCAGTTATGATATGTTCACTAATTATGAACAGCGCGGCCAGGTTTTTAAGGATGAAGTGAAAAAGTTAAGTGAATAACTCAAATGATGGTAAATGTCTCAAATAAAGAAATTAGAGTAATTAGCATCTTCTCATTCGTGTAATTCGCCAGAGGTTTTATATGCGGCAGCTTCATCAATTTCATCATCCTGATCTGAATATGTTCGGGGTCACTGTGGCGTTGGTTATTTTTGGGCTGGTGATGATCTATTCATCAAGCGCAATTTTTGCGTCGCAGCAATATAATAATAGCTGGTATTTTTTTCAGAAGCAGATGTTGTGGGCCTTGGCTGGCTTCGCTGCCTTTTTTATGCTCATGAAAACCGATTACCATGTATTACAGCGTTATTCCCGGGTTTTGATTTTCATTTCAATTGTTTTATTGGTTCTAGTGTTGACTGGTATTTTCGGGAGGGAAGTAGGAGGAGCCAAGCGTTGGATCAGACTGGGGCCGGTCAGTTTCCAGCCATCGGAACTGGCGAAGATCAGTCTGCTTATTTATATCGCTGATTATCTGGATCGCAAACAAAGCAAGATAAGCAAAGTGCTAAAAGGTGTAGCTCCGATCTTAATGATAATGGGACTCATCTGCGGCTTGATCCTGGTAGAACCGGATATGGGCACCAGTGTTAGCTTGGGTGTAGTTTCAGTAAGCATGCTTTTTGTAGGTGGATTAAGCGCCTGGTATCTGGGCAGCCTGGTATTAATGGCTATCCCTTTATTCGCATATTTGGTAGTGACTAAACCATATCGACTGCGCCGTCTCATGGCTTTTTTTGATCCCTGGGCTGACCCGCAAAATGTAGGCTATCAAATCATACAATCATTAATAGCTCTGGGTTCCGGCGGTTTTCTGGGCATGGGACTGGGTAACAGCAAACAAAAATTACTCTATTTACCGGCTGCCCACACGGATTTCATTTTTCCGATTATCGGCGAAGAACTGGGATTTATCGGAGCTTTTAGCATTGTCATCCTTTTTTTTGTCTTTGCTTGGCGCGGTATGAAGATAGCTTTTCATGCGCCTGACCTTTTTGGCAGTATGCTGGCAGGAGGGATCACTTTGATGATCGTCTTGCAAGCGATCATCAACATCGGTGTTTCCTGTGCTTTATTCCCGACCAAAGGATTACCTTTACCTTTAGTCAGTTATGGTGGTTCCAATCTGGCTTTTACCCTGGCCAGCATCGGGATCTTGTTGAATATATCACGACAAACAACGAAGTAAAGAACAAATACTAAATTCAAAGCTCCAAATTCTAAACAAATTCTAATGTTCTAAATGTTTTGAAATTTAAATTTTGATAATTTGATATTGTTTAGGGTTTAGGATTTCGAAATTAGTGCTTAAATTGTAGTCAGAGAGGCATTATGCGGGTTCTGATCGTGGCCGGCGGTACCGGAGGACACTTGTACCCGGGCATCAGCGTGGCTAATAAATTAGTAGACCAAGGTCATCAAGTATTAATGGTGATCCGGGATAAAGATATGGAACGGGAAATCGTTTCCAAATATCACCTTAAATTCGCCACCATTGCGGGTGTCGGTTTAAAAAAAAGTATCGCCGGGTTTTTTAAATTTGGGCTTCAGCTTATAAAGGGATTCAGACAGGCGGGAAACATCTTGGCCAGTTTCGAACCTGAAGTGATCCTGGCGTTTGGAAATTATCTTTCTTTGCCTATCACTCTGGCCGGCCATCGGCGCAATATTCCGGTGGTGCTGCATGAACAAAATTGCCTGCCGGGGAAAGCTACCAGGTTCCTGGCTAAAAAGGCGATAAAAATTTGTCTCAGTTTTAATGAATCGATCGATTACCTGGAAAAGTTCAAGTCAAAAATAGTGGTCACGGGAAATCCTTTACGGTCGGAGATGATCGCCACAGGGGTAGCCCCAACCGATAAACAGATTAAAAATATTCTAGTATTTGGCGGTAGCCAGGGCGCTCATAGTATCAATATGGCCATGATCAATGCTTTAGACCGAATGGAATTAGTGCGGACCAAAGTGACTATAACTCATTTAACCGGAACTAAAGACCTGTCCCTGGCGGAAGATGGTTACCGGGAACGCAATTTCGACGTTTTGCTTGCCGCTTATATGCATGATATGCAGGAAGCCTATTCTAAAGCCAGTCTAGTGATAGCCCGGGCGGGAGCGGCTACTTTGTCTGAGTTAGCCTTTTATGGTTTGCCGTCGATATTGGTACCATATCCATTTGCCGCGGAAGATCACCAGCGGATCAATGCTAACGTGTTGGTCAGATCAGGCGCCGCGCGCATGATCCTGGACCGGGATTTGAATGGTGAAATCCTGGCGAATAATATTATAGAAATAATCCAGAATGAGACGGCTTTAAAACAGATGTCTGCCGCGGCCAGAAAACTAGCCCAGCCGCAGGCAGCGGAGAATATAGCAAATGTTCTAACTGAAATTATAAATACGAAATCCTAAATGATATATAAATTCGAAATACTAATATCGAAACTCTAAACAAATACAAAATTACAAATTCTAAACGAGTTTAGATATTTAATATTGTTTAGAACTTAGAAATTCGATATTAGAATTTGTATTTAAGAATTGGGGAAATCATGTTTAAGAAGTTCCAGCATATTCATTTTGTTGGTATCGGTGGTTCAGGGATGAGTGGTATAGCAGAAGTACTGCTAACCCTGGGATATAAAGTATCTGGGTCTGATCTGAAAGAAACTGATACTGTTAGCCGGCTGAGGTCGCTGGGCGGGGAAATTTTTATCGGTCACCGGGAATCGAATGTAAAAAATAGTGATGTAGTAGTGGTTTCAACCGCTATTAATACTAGTAATATAGAAGTAACCGCAGCCATTCGTGATAAAATACCCGTTATTCCGAGAATTGAGATGCTGGCTGAACTTATGCGATTGAAATATGGGGTAGCTATAGCCGGCACACACGGCAAGACCACGACTACCTCTTTAGTAGCTCTGGTCTTAGCTAAAGGTGGTCTGGACCCAACCGCTATTATTGGAGGTAAGCTGAATAATATTGGCAGTCATGCCAAGCTTGGTCAGGGAGAATACCTGGTAGCGGAAGCAGACGAGAGCGATGGTTCTTTCCTGAAGCTTACTTCGACTATAGGCGTAATAACCAATATAGATAATGACCATCTTGATTATTGGAAGTCTATAGAAAAATTGCACCAGGGCTTCATAGATTTCGCCAATAAAGTGCCATTTTACGGTAGTACTATAGTATGCGGAGATGATCTTGGTGTACGCCAGATCCTGTCCCAAATCAAACGAAGATATATTACCTATGGCTTGGCAGTAAACCAGATGAGCAATCATGATCTGATCGCCCATGATATTGAGTTTGCCGGATTTGGTACCCAGTTTGAAGTAGTTTATAATGAAAATAATCTTGGCCAGATTAAATTACAGGTACCCGGACTGCATAATGTTTATAATGCCCTGGCTGCTATTGGCGTAGGATTAGAGTTGGGGATACCTTTTGACGTGATCAAAGAAGGATTAGGCGAATTCAGGGGAGTGGTCAGGCGTTTACAGTTAAAGGGAGAAATTAACAAGGTCGTGGTCATGGATGATTACGGACATCATCCGACTGAGATCAGGGCCACTTTGGACGCGGTTAAGCGCTATTGGAAAGGCCGTCTGGTTGTCGTGTTCCAGCCGCATCGTTTTTCCAGGACTAAATTACTGGCAGAGGAATTCGGCAGTGTTTTTAGCCAGGCTGATGAACTTTTCATTATGGATATTTACTCAGCGGGAGAAAAATTCATTCCCGGTGTTGATGCCCAGTTGCTGATCAATACGGTAAGAAAAAACGGCTATGATAAAGTCCGTCATTTACCCGGCCGTAAAGAAGCAGTCGAATTCCTGGCACTAAATGCCAAGCCCGGGGACCTGATCCTTACCCTGGGAGCCGGTGATGTTTGGAAAACTGGGGAAGAGTTGTTAGAAGTTCTGAAAAGTAAAAAATAGGCGATCAGGTAATCAGGAAACCAGGAAGTGGACATCAGGATAGCAGGAAATTCCTGATACCCTGATACCCTGATACCCTGATATTCTGATAGACGTATTTAATTTCGAACGAGGGAACCCCATGGAATTAAAAAACTTAACAACATTTCATATCGGGGGCCGGGCCCAATACTTTTATATTGTCAATTCAGTCCAAGAATTGCAAGAGAGACTGGCATACATTCGCCGCAAAAAGATGAAATACTATATCCTTGGCTGTGGTTCTAATATTTTGGTCCATGACCAGGTGCTGAAAGGCGCAGTGGTTAAGCTGGGTCCGGGATTCTCCAAAATAGAGAAAAGGGGTAACTCTTTGATCGCTGGCGGAGCGGTGACGGTAGCTAAACTTTTATCATATTGCCGTGCCAATGATCTGTCCGGGGCTGAGTTTCTCTGGGGTATACCGGGTACTTTGGGCGGAGCCGTTAAGGGTAATGCCGGAACCAAGGATAAAGGTATTTCCAGTATTGTTAAAAGCTTAACCGGGGTCTCCGGCCTGGGGAAAATTGAACATTTCCCAGCTGAAAAGATATTCTTCAGCTACCGGGGATCGAATATCGGTGACATATTTATTATTACCGCGGTGGAATTGGCTTTACATAAAAGTTCTAAACATGTTATAAAGAAGAAAATAGATACATACAGGAAACTACGCAGCCAGCAGCCAAAAGGTTATTCTGCCGGTTGTGTTTTTAAAAATCCTTCTGGGCAGAGCGCCGGAGCGCTTATTGATTTTGCCGGTTTAAAAGGGAAAACTAGGAGTGGCGCGACAGTTTCGCCCAAGCATGCTAATTTTATAATAAATATGAATGGTCGGGCTAAAGCTAAAAATGTTTGGGAGCTGATCACCTTGATACAAAAAACAGTCCAGCAAACGAGCGGAATAACTCTGGAGCTGGAAATAAAAACCTGGGGTGAGTTTAAGTAAAACAGATGGCGGACGGCAGATGGTGGTTCGCGGCAAAAGATTTTGGAGGATGTATAAGTGAAATTGGCAGATTTGAAACGAAAAAATATTGGTGTGCTGATGGGGGGCACTTCAAGTGAACGGGAAATTTCTTTAAAAACCGGCCGGTCCATATACAAGGCTTTAAAGGAAATGGGATATAAGGCCATAGCTATCGACGTAGGAAAAAATATAGTCTCCGATCTAAAGAGGAAAAAGATCGGTTTGGCTTTTATTGCTTTGCATGGGCCATTAGGAGAAGACGGTACGATCCAGGGACTATTGGAAGTATTAGGTATTCCCTATACCGGCAGCGGGGTATTGTCCAGTGCTTTAGCGATGGATAAAGCAAAAACCAAAGAAGTGTTTTTAGCTTTTAAGATCCCAACCCCAACCTGGCAGATGGTAAAAAAAGGCCAACAGGTGAATATTCATAAATTCCCGGTTGTAGTGAAGCCTGTCCGTCAAGGCTCGGCTGTTGGTGTGAGTATTATAGAAAAGCCGGCACAGCTGCCCCTGGCTTTGCGACAAAGCTTCCGTTATGATAATAGGTCTATAATCGAGCAGTATATCGCTGGCTTGGAATTGACAGTAGGGATATTGGACAACCGGCCATTGCCGGTGATCAGGATCATCCCCCAAAATAAATTCTACGATTTTGAATCAAAATATGCTCCTGGTGGTAGCCGGCATCTTATCCCGGCGGGTATTTCCCCCGCGTTGGAGAAGAAAGCCGGATTTTTAGGTCTGGCAGCACACCAAGCTTTGGGTTGCCGTGGAGCTACCAGGGTTGATATGATTCTGGACAAACAGGGCAGGTTATTTGTCCTGGAAGTGAATACCATTCCGGGTATGACGGAAACAAGTTTATTGCCTGATGCCGCCAAAGCTGCCGGTTATAGTTTTAACACTTTGGTTCTGACTATATTGCGTGATGCCGGATTAAATAAATAGGAGCGGTGAGCGTGCCAGCGAAAAGGGTAAGCAAAAAAAGAAAATGGAACACCCGTGTAAAAAAACGCCGGAAACAGGCTTTATATTTTAAAACGCAGGTTAGAAAAGGCGCTTTGGGTATAGGGATCCTAGCGGTTTTATTAGTAGCAGGGTGGTTCGGATATCAAAAAATAATAAACATCCTGGTCAATAGCCAGCGGTGCATATTAACTAAAGTGGAAATAAAAAACCTTAAATATTTACCCCAGCATGAAATACTGCGTTTAGCTAACATACCTAATGGCGTGAATATCTTTGCCTTGCCGTTAGATGATGTCGAGACGCGAATAGAGACTAATCCTCTGGTCAAAAAAGCTCAGATCGACCGGAAATGGCCGAGTGTCCTGGTTATTAATATACAGGAACGAGAACCATTGGCTAAGATCATTGACCAGGGACAAGAATACTTGCTTGACAGCGAAGCAAAAGCGATCAAAAATCCATTATCTCATCCAATCCCTTTGCCGGTATTATCTGGCCTGTCCCTGCAAGATACCCGGTTACCGGACTTAGTGAAATTTCTGTTTCTATTGCGCAAGCAAGGATTAGATATTTTTCAGCAAACAGTAAGTTTTACTTTGGACACGGCTAAAGGTTTGATCGTGCAACTAAGCAGTGGCTTGACCTTGTATTGGGGAGATCTTGATGCTAAAAAAGTTGCGGAAAATATTCATCGGCTGAAACTGGTGCAGGATGATCTGGATACTAAAGGAATATCAACGCAATATATTGACTTGCGTTTCAAAAATGTGGTAGTAAAGCCACTATAGGAGATACAAACCCGAAATCCTAATATCAAAATACTAAATTTTAGAGTTTAGATATTTGGATTTGTTTAGAGATTAGATCTTCGAATTTAGAATTTGTATTTGATGGGGGTATTAATTGGGCAAGAATAATTTTGTAGTAGGTTTGGATGTAGGCACTAGTAAAGTTTCTGTTTGTATCGGGCAATTGAATGATAATGATCAGATCCAGATCATCGGGACCGGACAAGCTGTCAGCGAAGGGGTCAAGCAAGGCATGATTACTGATCTGGAAAGAGCGACTAAATCGGTCAGTAAAGCCATCGAGGAAGCTGAGAAGGTGTCCGGATTGGATATAAGCGAAGTATCCCTGGGTGTTGGCGGGAGCCATATTAAAAGCCAGCATAGCCGAGGGGTAATTGCGATCTCACGTACTGACAAGGAAATAACACCTAAAGATGTGGAGAGGGTAATTGACCAGGCCAGGGCCATTCCTGTGCCGCTGGAGCAGGAAGTTATCGATGTTTTGCCACAGCGTTACATTATCGATGACCAGGATGGTATTGTCGATCCCATAGGGATGTCCGGTATCAGGCTCGAAACCGAGGTGCTGATCATTTCCGGCGGGGTAGCCGCGATACAGAACATGGTTAAAGTGGTAAATAAAGCGGGATTACGGATAAAGGACCTGGTGGTTGGCAGTCTGGCTGTCAGTTCAAGCGTTTTACTGAAGGACGAGAAAGAACTGGGCGTAGCCTTAGTTGACATAGGTGGCGGTAAGACTGATATTGCCGTCTTTATTGAAGGGAATATACGTTATTTGGGAAGCTTGCCGGTCGGCGGCGAGCTTATTTCTAAAGATATTGCCTTTGGCTTGCGCACTTCGTTTAAAGAAGCGGAAGAAATAAAGAAACAATATGGCTGGGCCAAAAGAGACTTGATAACCAATGCCGGTGAAATATCTGTCACCGGTATCGGCCGCAGGGAAGCCCGTAAAGTACCAGTGGAAGCATTAGTGGAAATGATTGAACCGAGGATAGAAGAGATACTGAATATTATCAACAAGGAGATCCAAAAAAGCAATTTAGCCGAACTTATTCCCAGTGGCTTGATC
>JAQUQP010000012.1:0-13507 GCA_028716025.1 bacterium
CCTGGTAATTTTTTTAGAACCAGCTTTGATCACATTATATATTTGTTCAGCGCAAGACGCGCTATTCTTATCCAGGTAATTAAGATCGCCAAAATGAGCCCCACTCAAATGATGGTCGATAACGATCACCTTTTTAGCTTGCACCGGCAGATCAATAATATCACCGGTACGCTGGATATCACTGGCATCCAAGATCAAAGCTATATCAAAGGAACCCTCGATCCGGTCGGTTTTGATGATCTTTCCGGCCCGGGGCAGGAAACGGTATAGGGCCGGACAACCATCCCGGTTAGCGATCACATAATTCTTTTTACCCAATTGTTCCAGGAATAAAGCCATGGCAGTTTCACAGGATATTGAATCCCCGTCCGGACTGACATGAGAAGTGAGAAAGAAAGACTTGCCTGAAGTCAAAACTTTTACTATCTCCTTGATCACTGTCCCGGGCATTTTTTTTCTTCTTCCTTTTTGAGCTTATTCAGGATCTCAAAAACATGTTCAGCTTTTTCCGCAGTCTGGTCATAATAAAAACGCAGCTGAGGCACAAACCTTAATTGGACCCGCTGGCCTATTTCATGGCGGAAAAAAGGAGTGGCATTTTCAAGTATTTTTTGGGTCTGTTTCTGCTTCTCCGGCGGGCCATAAACACTAAAAAAAACCTTGGCCAGTTTCAGGTCAGGAGTTAGCTCTACATCTGTGATCGTGACAAAACCGACTTCCTGGTTTTTAAAATCCTCGATCATGATCTTGCCCATTTCCCTCTTGATCAGCTCGGCTACACGGATAACACGACGGTTCATACAATCTCCTAAAAACGATGATATGATGATAAGTTGATAAGATGACAAGTAAAAGATTTAGCTTGTACGTATCATCGTGTCATCATATTATCTTATAATCGCTTTTACGCACTTTCCAGTTTGCGCATAACCTTTTCGAGTTTATACGCTTCAATGCTATCCCCGGCTTTCAGGTCATTAAAATTCTCAATGCCGATGCCGCATTCAAATCCCGCGGCTACTTCCTTGACATCATCCTTAAACCGGCGCAAAGAAGACAACTTGCCTTCAAAAATCACGACATTATCCCTGACCAGCCGCACGTTAGCGGTGCGCGGGATCATTCCTTCATTAATATAGCTGCCGGCGATCACCCCGCCTTTTGGCAGCTTGAATATCTGCCGCACTTCGGCCCGGCCCAGTTTTACTTCTTTAACGTCCGGCTCAAGCATACCTTCGAGCGCCTTCTTCACATCATCTATAACTTCATAAATAATGCGGTAAAGACGCATATCCACTTTTTCTTTCTCTACCAGCGCTTCCATGCCGGCCTGCGGACGTACATTAAAGCCAATAATAATGGCATTGGAAATACTGGCCAGGATGACATCGCTTTCAGTGATCCCGCCTATCCCGCTATGAATAACATTGATCTTGACTTCCTGGTTAGGTAATTTAAGCAATGATTCTTTTAGGGCTTCCGCTGAACCTTGGACATCAGCTTTAATTATTATCTTTAATTCCTTGAGCTTACCCTGCTTGATCTGTTCATATAACTCATCAAGGCTGATCTTGGCTTTATTCAAATGGATCTGATCCAATTTTTTTATCTCTTGCCGCATGGTGGAGATATGGCGGGCTTCGCGCTCATCAGCTACGACCTGGAATGAATCACCTGCTTGGGGTAAACCATTGAGGCCCAGCACTTCTACTGGTGAAGCCGGCCCCGCAGCCAATACTTTTTCCAATTTGTCGTTGAGCATAGCCCGCACTTTACCGTATATCTGGCCTGCCACAAAAAGATCTCCCGGGCGCAAAGTGCCCTTCTGGACTAATAATGTGGCAACTGGTCCCCGGCCTTTATCCAGCTTGGCTTCCACTACCACGCCTCTGGCCTTGGTTTTAGGATTAGCTTTCAATTCCTTCATTTCCGCTTCTAAAAGGATCATTTCCAGCAAAGTTTCAATGCCGGTCTTTTTCTTCGCGGAAACTTCCACAAATATTGTTTTGCCACCCCAGTCTTCACTGGCCAGGTCCATGCCGGCTAATTCCTGTTTTATCTTTTGTACATTGGCAGCCGGCATATCTATCTTATTGACTGCTACGATAATAGGCACATTGGCGGCTTTGGCGTGATTAATAGCTTCCACGGTTTGCGGCATTACTCCGTCATCAGCAGCCACAACCAGCACGACAATATCGGTTACTTGGGCACCGCGGGCGCGCATAGCGGTAAAAGCTTCATGGCCTGGTGTATCCAAGAATACAATTTCACCTTTGGGTAAACTTACTTTATAAGCACCAATATGTTGGGTGATCCCGCCAGCTTCTCCGCCAGCTACATTGGTCTCCCGGATAGCATCCAAAAGGGAAGTCTTACCATGATCCACATGCCCCATAATAGTTACCACCGGTGGTCTTGGTACCAGATCTGCCGGATTGTCTTTTTCATCTTCTTTGGCCAGGATCTCTTCCCCATATAAGGGAACTATTTCAGCTTCAAAACCGTAATCCTCAGCGATAATCGAAACCACTTCCGGATCCAGCCGCTGGTTGATCGTGGCCAGGATCTTTATTTGCATCAACTTTTTTATTAATTCAGGAGGTTTTATTTTAAGCTTTTCCGCCAGTTCCCCAACGGTGACGATTTGCGGTATTTTTAGTTTTATTTTAGCCACAATCGCTGGGATTACCGGAAGAGCAGGAACAGGAGTTGGAATTGGTGTTAGTATCGGGATTTCTTTTTGCGGTTCAAGCTGTTTTTGCGGTTCAACTGTAGATTTTATTGGCTTAGCCGCTGGCTGTGCTTTAATCTGCACTTGAGGAGTGGGTTTGCTTTCTTCCTTGATCGGGGCTTCTTTTTTAACCTTGATTTTGGCAATTTTCTTTTCTTTAGCAGGAGCTTCTTCTTTAATGGTCTTTTTAGCCGGTTTCTTTATTTTCTTGGTCTCTTTTTCGACAAGTTTAGGCGTTACCGTAGTTTTTTTCTTCTTTTCCGGCTTAACTGCGGCCGGGACCGCCTTTTTTATTGTCTTTTTAGGTGTCTTTTCTTCATCTTTAGTTTCTGTTTTTTTGACCATTCTTGGCCCCCGCTGAATCAGAGCAATCGAAATTCGAAATTCGAAAATCGATTGCGTTCTAATTTCGATTTCCGATTATCTTAAGCCAAAGACTGGCTTTAGATTACTCTTCATGATCATTATCATTTTTTATCTATTACGAAACTTTTAGTATTAATTTATTTTTGTCCGGTAGAGTTACTAATAATTTCTTTAGCCGCGGCAATAATTTTTTCGGCTTTCTTTGGACCAATTCCAGGAACCTTAGTTAGTTCTTCAACGGAAGCCTGGGCGATTTTCCCCAGAGTGTCAAAACCAATTTTCACTAACTCTTCCTGTGATTTTTCTCCGACCGATGGCAACTGGGTGAGTTCACCTTCAACAGCAGCGGTACTTCCTGCTTCAGTCATTTCTGACTCCTGTGTGGCTACCGCGGCCGCCTCAGCAGCGGCGATACTGGCTTGAGCCTGGATTTTTTTATCGGATTGGCTCTTAATATCAATATGCCAACCGGTAAGTTTAGCCGCCAAGCGCACATTCTGTCCGGCCTTGCCGATCGCCAGGGATAACTGGTCATCGGGAACTATCACTTCGGCTTTTTTATTCGGGGTATCTACGGTCACACTTTCGGTTTTTGCCGGAGAAAGAGCCTTGGCGATATACGTAGCAGGATCATTACTGAAGATTATGACATCTATCCTCTCGCCTTTAAGTTCATCTATAATAGTGCGAATACGCGATCCTTTAACGCCAACACAAGCTCCCACTGGATCTACTTTATCGTTATTACTGGCTACCGCGATCTTGGCGCGCTGGCCAGGTTCGCGCACGACATTTTTTATTTCCACGATCTTCTCGTAAATTTCCGGCACTTCCAGTTCGAATAGGCGTTTTATTAAATTGGGATGAGTCCGGGAAACGATCACATGAGGTCCTTTAGTCGTCTTATTGACTTTTAGGATAATAACCTTGATCCGTTCCCCGCTGCTATAAGACTCGCCTTTGATTTGTTCGCGCTGCGGCAAGTGCGCTTCGATCTTACCAAGGTCAAAGATCACTCCTTTGGGGGTCACCCGTTGCACGATCCCGTTGATCAGTTCCATTTCTTTCACCCGGTATTCATTGAACAGGTTTTCCCGCTCAGTTTCCAATAACCTTTGAATGATCACTTGCTTTGCAGTCTGAGCAGCGATGCGGCCGAATTCCCTGGTATCCAGGGCAATCGTTATATCATCATCGATCTTGGCTTTTGGTTTGATCTTCTGGGCATCACTGAGAGATATTTCGATATCGCTACGCTTTGCCTGGTCCACCACTTTTTTGGTCTGGAAAGATTCTATCTCCCCGGTTTCACGGTTAATGGTTACGGTCAGGTTTTGGCTGGAATGCAGGTGCTTGCGCAAAGCAGCCAGCAAAGCGGCTTCCACCATTTGTATTAAATCTTCTTTTTTAATATTTTTTTCCCGTTCAATCTGTTCCAGTGTATCTAATAGTTCACTTGCCATCTTGCATCCTCCTAAGTTCGATCTCTAATTTTCCGCTTATAATATTCTGCCAAGCATATTGTTTCGACTCTTTGTCCTTAAATTCCAGTTCCACGCCCCTCTCGGTTACATTTTTGATCCAACCGATCAGGACTAATTGTTTGCCCTCTTGATCAACTGCTAACTTCATTTTTCTGCTGATAAATCTGGCATAATCTTCCCTGGTTTTGAGCGGACGATCCAGTCCAGGAGAAGAAACTTCGAGTGTATAATGCTGAGTAATCATATCCCGCTCATCAAATAATTTTTCCAAAGCCCGGCTGGCCTGCTCGCAATCAGCTAAGCTGACATTGCCGTTTTCTTTATCAATAGCTATCCGCAGCACATGACCGGAAAAAGAATAACTGAATAATTTTAATCCTAGTCCAGACAAGACTTCCCTGATAATATTTTCCAGTGCTTCAAATTCAGGCATAATAACTCCCGATTAAACAAAAAGAGTGGGATTCTCCCACTCTCTGTGAGTTCGATAGCTTTTTATACCACATACCAGGTAAAAAGGCAAGAACTATTTTAGTTAAAGCGATTACACAGATGAAAAATTAAAACTTCACTAGCTCCATTATCTTTCGGAGAGACTCTTCCACGCTGAGCTTGAAAACTTCGCCGGTCTGGCGTAACTTAATCTCTATTTTGCCTTCAGCCAGTCCCCTGGTGGAAACGACCACTTTAACCGGGATACCGATCAGGTCAGCATCTTTGAACTTGACCCCGGCACGTTCATCACGGTCATCTAGTAATACTTCCACGCCTCGGCTTTTCAACTTAGCATAAATGTCTTCGGCGGTATTTTTCACCGGCTCATTGGTCACATCCAGCGGCAGAACGATTACCTGATAAGGACTGATCTGTTTAGGCCAGATAATACCGTTAGCATCATGGCTTTGTTCAATCGCTGCGGCTACAATACGTGAAACACCAATGCCATAACATCCCATGATATAAGGTTGGCTTTCACCTTTTTCATCCAGGAACGTGGCTTTCATTTTAGCGCTATATTTGGTTCCCAGGTTAAAAGTATGCCCCACTTCTATGACCCGGGAATATTTCATTTCTTTTTGGCACTCGGGACACAGCTGCTTTTCTACGGCCGCTGCCTGCTCTCCTTCTGGTTCCTTGGCTTTCATTGTTACCTGGCAGGCATCACAATAATAAATAGCTTCTTCGCCGGTACTGGCCAGGACCATAAACTCATGTGAAAGATTGCCGCCAATATTGCCGGAATCCGCCTGGACCACGCGGAAATCAAAGCCGCAGCGCGTAAAGATGTTTTTATAAGCCTGCACCATTTTTTGGTAATTTATATTCAAGCCTGCTTCATCTTTATCAAAACTATAGCAGTCCTTCATAATAAATTCACGGCCGCGCATGATCCCGAACCGCGGCCTGATCTCATCCCGGAATTTAGTCTGGAACTGGTATAATATTACCGGTAATTGACGGTAGGATTTAACTTCCTTGCGGACCAGGTCAGTGATCACTTCTTCATGGGTCGGCCCCAATCCGAATTGGCGCTTATTGCGGTCAATGACTTTCATCATCTCATCGCCGTAAATATCCCACCGGCCGGTTTCTTCCCATAATTCTTTCGGGTGTAGTGCCGGCAGCAGTAATTCCTGGGCACCGGCGGCGTTCATTTCTTCACGGATTACTTGTTCTACTTTTTTTAAGACCCTATAGCCCAAAGGAAGGAACTCGTAGACCCCGCTGGATAGTTTCCTGATCATACCAGCCCGCAGCATCAGCTGATGGCTGGGTATTTGCGCTTCACTGGGTATTTCTTTCATGGTAGGTATAAAAGACTGTGATATTTTCATACTGCCTCTTTCTTCTTATAATAAAAAAAACTGCTTTTCGGCAGTTTTATGCGATTTCCGGGTAATCTGCTGTTTTACAAAGTCTCCCTGACCATTTTTTCTTCCAGAGATGCTATCCTGGCTTTGTTATAGGCATTGATATCGGTAAATATCATCCCCACGTTATAGCGGTCGCCATAAGGCATTTTTTGCACCCATACTACTTTACCGCCGGCGCGCAAAGGTTCATCTTTGGGCAGGATCGCTACAAACAACTGGGTATTCACGGGAATAAAATCATTGGTGGTGAAACTTAATCCGCCTTCGCCCAGGTCAAGGATCAAAGCATTATTAACCTTGGTCAAATAGCGATACTGGACCGGCAGACCGGCTCTGAAACGGGTAGTAGCTCTTTTTTCCTGGTGCCGGATAAACATACCCCACCCCGTATTACTATAACTTAGCGATCCTTTCTATATCTGTATCTTTTGTTTGCGTGAATTTCAGTCCAACATTATAATGTTCATTTACTTTAAAAAATTTTTTCGCTTTACGCACCCAAATCACTTCACCACAAGCCTTGATCCTAGCCTCAGAGGGTGAAAACAAAATTGACACTTTGGTTTTTTCAGGGATATAATTCTTAGTGCTCAATCTCAATCCAACTTGGTCGATATCTTGGATAATCCCTTCAAAAATCTTAGTTACATAATTATATTTAGTGAAATAGCTATACTGTACATAAAGGAACTTAGCTAAACGACTATGTTTACGCTTTTCTGGCGAAGTCATAGGCCTCTCCGTGCTTTTATTCACTACAACAATATCACTATTATTTTATTATGTCAAGCATTTTACCCGTATATCTCCCTGAGCTGCTGGATCTTAGCGGAAAGCTGGAAACTATGCTGGACCAGGATCCTGGCTTTATCTCCCATTGCCTGTGCTTCTGCCGGATGGTCCAGCAGCCAGATAATGGTTTCAGCCAATAACCGGGGATCCGCAGGTTTGACCAATAGCCCTGTTTCCCGGGTAGTGATCAATTCTTTCACTCCGCCGACATCCGTACAAACCGACGGGACACCGGCAGCCATGGCTTCCAGCAGCGCCTGGGGAAAACTCTCTTCCAATGAAGCCAGGAAAAATACGCTGCACAAGGAAGTGATCCGGGCGGCCTCCGGGTAAAAACCGGTAAAATAGACGCGAGAGGACAGGTTCATCCTGGCGATAGCCGCAGCGACTTTGTCTTTTTCCGGACCGTCACCAGCCAAAATAAATTTAACCCGTGGGTGTTGTGCAATCACGGTGCGGACTATCTCCGGAATAAAGCGCACCCCCTTTTCCCGATGGAATCTGGTTACACATCCCACCAGGACATCTTTATCAGCCAAGGAATATTTTTTCCTGAATTCAAGCCACTCTTTATCTGTGAATTCCGGCTGCGGTTCGATCCCGTTATAAATCACTTTTATTTTCTTTGCCGGTATCTTTTCCCGCATAGTCAATAGGTCGCGGGCATACTGGGAATTGGCAATAATAGTTTTCGTATATTTGGCAGTCCACCGGTCCAGCCAGACATGCCATGGATCTTTCCAATCGTCAATAGAACGCTGGCTGGAAATTATGGTCCGGACCCCGGCCATATGGGCGGCCAACCGGCCGATAATATTAGCCCGGTATAGATGGGTATGAACTACATCCATGGGATGTTGCCTGATAAATGCGACCAGGTCCCGCAGACCTCGCACGTGAAAGACCGGGATCGCCAGTTTCTCTATTTCATCAGCGATAGGACCGCGCTCCTTAAGATAACAAACGGTAAAATTGTAACCGGCATTCAAATTTCGCAGGCTATTTAAAAGGAATTTTTCAGTCCCGCCGATATTAAGACTGGTAATGACGTGCAGGATACTTTTCATGGTCAGGTACGTTCTTCCCCTTGATTTTAAGATATATAGCGGTTATGGAGATGCTGGCCAAACCGATAAATACCGGATCAACCGGCAGTCGGTACCGGTCATAACCGGCAGTAAAAGAAAACACGACAAAATAAAAAACGGATAAGACCAGTAATAAAACCATCTTACGATCAGCGGTATTCTTCCACCAGATCAAACTTCCGCCAACCGACAGGAGTAAACCTAACAGGTAAGCGATCCTGATCACTATGGTCGGGACCAACACAGTAATGTTTCTATCCTGCCAAGCCACACTTAAAGGCTGGCGATATATCTTACCGTCGGGAACCAGCCGGCAAACCAATTCAGCTAAAGAAGCAGGCGAATTCAAAAAATTTATGATATTAAGCAGATATCTCTTAGAGACTATCCAGGGATTCTGCCATATCGTCTCCAAGCCAAGTTTAGTCAGCATTCGGTCTGTTTTCGCTTCAGACAAACCCAACTGTGTTTGTACCTCCTGCCAGGCATACATGGCATAATTAAACTGGGCAAAAAGATCTTTTTCATTAAACATCTCCGGATGGGCCAGGCGCATAGTTTCCCGGGAAGTAGCCACCACATCCCTCACCTTGGCCAGTCCCGGATCAGCCTGACGCTGCCGGTCAGTAGAAATTCGTATCAAATCCGTAGTAGACCAGATACTCGCTATACCGGTGGACAAGTCCAGTCTCCAGAAACCAAATAATCGGTGATTTCGGATCAACCATGGCCCGATGATCATGCTCAATCCCAGTATTAACATCACCGCATATCGGCTCCACGATCTCCAGTCACGATACTGAAAAGCTAAAACGATAAAGACGATAAGCCAATAGTATTTAAAAACAGGTTTGACCAGTACTGCCAGCCCAATAGCCAGCCCCCAGGAAAAATACAACTGCCGGGAATGTTTGGCGAGCGCCGCCGCGCCCAAGCAAAAGGCCAGCAAACAAAAGAAAGCAAAAAGAATATCCGGCATAATGAGCAGGGAATTATAAATAGAATTTGGATTAAAAGCCAGTAAGTAGCCAGTAAGTAATCCTACGGACAGGTTGACCAGCTTATAAAAAAGCCAGCTCGCCATCACTACTGTTACCGTAGATAGAATGACATTCATTAGGCTAATTGGCCAATCCACTTTCGGGCCAAAAATATTGATTAACCGGGCAACAACAAAGTGGAATAACGGCACTCTCATGGCGTAAGGGACAATTTGGCGCGTCTTTTGGTCCTGGACGGCAAATTGCCCGGTTTCAGCTAAAATCCTGGAAACATCTATATAACCGGCACTATCCGGCTCCCTCAACGGACCCAACTGGAATAACACGACCAGGCGCACCAATAATGAGACTAAAGCCAGGATCATAAAACTGACCATTATCTTTTTTCTTTGTTCAGCCATAATCCACATCTCTTATCAAGTCAATTTAAATTTCTTGAAAGCAATGACTGACATCCGTAAAAGCAACAAGCCGTGCTTGAACCTGCTGATCTTAGTGGTCCCGTATGTTCTTTCCTTATAGCGGATCGGCAGTTCCACTATTTTTAGGGCCAATTTAGCCGCTCCGAACAACAGGTCAAAATCACCAAAAGGATCAAAGTCACCAAAGTATCCCCGCCCTGCTTTGACGCGGAGATAGTCCTTTTTAAAAAGAGCTTTAGTACCGCATAGGGTGTCCTTGATCCGCTGTTCCAGGATCCAGGTAAAGATCATGGAAAATACTTTATTACCGAACATGTTCAAAGTCCGCATCGCCCGTTTTTCCATCGGGTAAACCAACCTGGTCCCGTTGATAAATTCACCTTTATTTTCGGCTAAGGCGAGATAGAATTTCGGCAGATCCTCCGCGGGAACAGTCAGATCGGCATCTAAGATCATGAAAATGTCACCTTGAGCGGCGTCGAATCCTTTTCTTACCGCGTCAGCTTTGCCGCGAGCTCCCCCCTGGTGGATAAGTGAAATATTCTTATCTTTATGCCGTTCCATCTCTTGCTGTATTTTCTCCACTGTCCCGTCACTGGAATTACCGTCCACGAATATTATTTCCGTGACCGTGCCAAGCCGGGGGATAGTCGCGACCGCCTTCTCGATATTACCTACTTCATTGCGGCAGGGTATAATGACTGAACATGAGTAATCCCGAGCCACCACGGTACCTTCAATTTCCCTGGCAATAACAAAAGTAGCCAGACATAATTTCCTGAGCCAAGGTAATTTCGCGATATATTTATTGATTATATTTGAAATAACCGGAACATAAATAGGGACCAGAAAAAAATAGCCTTTCTTTATCACTTCATAATGACTCAGGTATAAAATATTTTCGATATCTTCAATGGACAACCAGTTATGCGCCGGTTGTTTCATTTTTAAGCCAAGCTTTTCCGCCAGGATGATAATTGGTTCCCAAAGATGGTTATAATTAGTAATAATGACTCGCGTTCGAGAAGTGGTTACTTTTTTCAAATTGCGGAACGCTTGCCAAACATCACCCAAATGACTGATCAGGTCTTGCATAATGACATAATCAAACTTATCTGTTAATTGTAAGTTTTCTATATCTTCTACCAGATATGTTAATTCCGGATATTTTTTACCGGCTATTTTTAACATTTCCGCACTGTAATCCAGTCCTACCCCTTTGCCAGGCTTAAGTTTATGCAATAAATCGCCAGTCCCGCAGCCTATTTCCAGGACTGAACTACCGGCTGGTACGCTAAAAGAAAAAAAGTTGGCTAAAGCCTGATGATAGTACCAGCTTCTTTTATTCCAGGTATCCCTATTGGATGCTATCCGGTCAAAATAAGCGATTAGTTCTGTTTTGTTCATGGTCATTCCACCAATTTGAGTAAAGTATCTATGATCCTGTTTTGTTGCCGCTCGGTCATTTCGGGGTATAAGGGCAAAATCAGGCTGGAGCGCAAAGCTGTCTCTGTGTTAGGCAACCTAAGCCGCGGATACATGGCGCGATATAAAGGTTCCAGGTGGCAAGCCATGATCCCTGCCCGGCTGGCGATCCCGGCCGCGGCAAGTTTTTTGATCACTGTTTCACGGGTAATCTTGACCCCGGAACTCAGCCGGACCATATAGGTCTGATAATTGGGCTGCGCTTGGCTGATGTGAACCGGCGGAATAATAGTATGGGTACAAGAAAAGGCTTGGTTATACCGTTCCGCTAATTTAATCCTGCGCTGTAAGATCCAATCCAATTTTTTCATCTGGGCCACACCCATGGCTCCCTGTATATTACTCAAGCGGAAATTATACCCCATGACTGGATAGGTTTCCCTGATCGCTTTTTTAGACTGATGCCTGTCCACTTCTGATACCGACGCCCCATGCGATACTAACATCTGCAGAGCCTGGGCATAGGCGGCATTATCCGTAGTGATCATACCGCCTTCACCGGTAGTGATCAATTTGCGCGGATGGAAACTAAAACAACTTACTTCACTGATACTGCCTATACGGCGGCCAAAATATGTGCTGCCTAGGGCACAAGCCGCGTCTTCCACTATTTTAAGTTTATATCTCTTGGCCAGGCGCTGGATACCTTTCAAATCCGCAGGTAAACCCACTTGATCAACGATCATGATAGCCCGGGTCCGGTTAGTTATGGATCGGGCAATGGAATCGGCATTGACGTTATAGGTCGCCAGATCAATATCCGCGAATACCGGCCTGGCACCGGTCTGCAATATGGAATTAGGTGAGGCAATAAAAGTATATGACGGCACAATGACTTCATCACCCTCTTTGATGCCCAATATTTTAAGGCTTAAGAATAAAGCTGTGGTGCAAGAATTACAGGCTATCGCGTATTTGGCGCCCACATACGCGGCTATGGTCTTTTCAAATATCGTAGTTTGTTCGCCTTGGGTTAGCCAGCCGCTGCGCAGTACTTGCAATACCGCTTTCTCTTCATCCGGATACAGATATGGTTTGGTAATCGGGATTTTATCCACGTTTGCCACTCCTTCAAAAAACAATTTTGAGTTAAGGTAATTGTATTTTCTATCAATTATCAACAGTCAACTATCAACTATTCTTAATCCTTTTTTTAATTTCTTCTCTCCACTCTAAAATATGCCGCAATCCTTCTGACAGCGGAGTAGTGACCTCAAATCCCAGCATTTGTTTAGCTTTAGCGGCTGAACCAAAGCGTCTGGAAACTAGGTTTTTATCGCGCGGAACATATTTTGGCTTGATCTCAGTTTTGCCGCTTACTTTTATCAAGGTGTCAGCCAAGTCTTTTAGCGTGGTTTCACGACCGCTGGAAACATTAAAAAATTCCCCGCTGACCGCACTTTTCATCGCCATGATGTTGGCCCTGGCGCAATCCCCGACATAGACCAGGTCCAGAGTCTGCGAACCGTCCCCTTCGATCATAGGTGGTTGTCCCTCATCCAGTTTATTAAAAAAATTCATGATCACGTCAGTGTAAGCGCCCAGGAATGGCTGCCGCGGGCCGTAAATATTCAGGTAGCGGAAAGCCACGAAATCCAAACCGTATTTTTTCCTGAAAGCGCGGTAGAACTGTTCGTCGCATACTTTTCCCGCTCCGTAAAATAATTCATTATTGAACGGGTGCTTTTCGTCAGTGGGAAAGTACAACCCGTCACCGTAAACCGACGACGATGAAGCAGCAACGATCTTCTTGATCCCGGTAGCCACGCATGTTTCCAAGACATTGAACGTACCGGTCACATTTATTTCCAGGGTCTTGCGCGGTTCATCCTGGCAGGCTTTTAGCCAGACGGCTGCTTCATGAAAACAGTAATCCGCTCCGGTAAATGTTTTCGTCAGCAATTCTCGGTCCCGGATATCCCCTTCCACTATTTGGACCCGGCCCTTGGCCAGGGCTTTTTCCAGGTTCTCCCTCTTACCACGGGCAAAATTATCATATACCGTTACTTCCGCCCCTTCTTGCACCAGAGCATCGACAATATGGGACCCGACCAGGCCGGCGCCCCCTGTTACCACTACTTTTTTGTCTTTCAGATCCATTCTTCCCTCCTCTGATTTATTATTATTTTTTCGCAGTTATTACCAGTGATCCGGCTATTTCCCGGAGTCCCCATATTTTTTCACTAAACGATCCGATCTTCTCCACCAATGGCATAAATCCAGGCGGTGTCCAAGGATGAAGAAAATCAAATGGCACGACG
>JAQUQP010000012.1:13517-22070 GCA_028716025.1 bacterium
TCGAAATCCTTCTTTCAGTAATTCGGCGGTTAAATTCCAGCGGAAAAAAGCGGTTTCTCCGGGGCTGTCTCCCATTATTTTCCCCAGGGGCTTAACATTTTTGATCAACATGATCTGCGGATTCATCATATTTGGTTCGGTAAAGACAAGCACCCCACCGGATTTCAAAACTCTTTTAATTTCATTCAAAGCCGGTTTAAGCTCAAGGTGATGCAGGACGGAACTACCGACAACCGCGTCAAAAGTTTCATCCTGGAAACTCAGGGAATGGATATCTTCAACTTTAAAAGAAACATTACTCCCGGCACCGATCTGGCTGGCTTTAGCGATAAAATCAGGCGAAATATCGATGGCTGTTACCGACGCACCAGTAGGCGCCAATTGCCGGGTGAATACGCCTGTACCACAGCCTATCTCCAACACTTTTGTTCCCCGGGTTAGCCTGCCCAGCCGGATAAAATATTGGGCTCTCCTGACCGCTCTTTTCCTTCCGGCCGGAGTATCCCAGCCCCAGATCTCTTCAGCCCGGCTTAGTATTTTTTCATCATGCTTTAATTCTTGTTCTATCCTGTTTGCGCTCATATTATACTTTTTCCTTATCAATGAAAATGCGGTGCCAAAGTTCCAGATTCAACAAATTCCAGAGACGATACCCGTGGTTTATCTTCCCGGCCGTATGTTCCCCGATCAATTTCCGGATAAATTCACCACGAAAATAACCGCGCTGCAGACTGCGTTGGCTAAGCAAGATATCCCGCACATAATCTTTTAATTCCCGCCTGAACCATTTTTCAATGGGCACACCGAAACCCATCTTTCCCCGTTTTAATATTTCCGGGGGCAAAAGGCTGGCAAAGGCCTTCCTTAAAATATACTTGCTCTGCTGGCCTTTTAATTTAAGACCAACCGGTAAACTGGCTGCCAATTCCATAAATTCATGATCCAGGAAAGGAGATCTGGTTTCCAGGGAATTGGCCATGCTCGCTATATCCATTTTAACCAACAGGTCTTCAGGTAAATAGGTCATGATATCAGTATACAATAACTGGTCCAAAAAATTATCAGCCGGGGCCTGGTTGAAAACTGCGGTCATATACCGATATGTATCGGTCGTGGCAATAGTTTGTTTAAAATGGTCGCTGTAAAGATGGCTTTGGTACTGCTGGTCAAAAATACAATGCCAGGCGATATTCCTCCTGGCGGGAGTTTCACCCATAGCTAAAGCAAAACGCTTAAAAGCCCGTAACAGGTTTTTTTGATGCTCGCTGTGTGGTAAACAACTGATCATCTTTTTCACAGTACTATTGGATAGTAAAGGCCGCAGGAAATCCAGGCGTGCCGCTAGCATATTGGCCCGGTAGCGCAGGTAACCGGCAAAATTTTCATCCCCGCCATCGCCGTTCAGCGCCACTGTTACAAAACGTTTTGTTTCCCTGGCCACGTAATAAGATGGTAAAGCGCTGGAGTCGCCAAAAGGTTCATTATAGTGCCAAACCAATTTAGGCAGAATTTCGATGGTCTCGGGCTTAACGATAAATTCCTGGTGCTGGGTTTTAAAATGCTGGGCCGCCAGCCGGGCATAACCAACTTCGGAAAAATCATCTTCCTCAAAACCGATACTGAAGGTTTTCACAGGTTGGGCGCTTAAGCGACTCATCAAGCCAACGATTATAGAAGAATCCAGCCCGCCGGATAAAAAAGCCCCTAATGGCACATCGCTGATCAAGCGTATTTTTACCGCTTCGGTCAGTTTTTCCCTGACCTGTTCAGCCGCCTCAGATTCAGTTACTTTTATTTTATTCCGGAAATCCAGGTCCCAATAACGGGAAATTTCTACTTTCCCTTCTTTTGAGCATTCCAAGATACTCGCCGGAGGCAGTTTGCGGACCTCCTTAAATATCGTCAACGGACTGGGCACATACTGATAGGTAATATAGTAATGGATGGCTTCAGGATCTATCTCTGGCTTAAAACCAGGCCATTCTAGTAATGCTTTCAGCTCTGAAGCAAAAACCAGAGTCCCGTTGCAGACCGCATATACCAATGGTTTTTTGCCTACCCGGTCGCGGGCCAACAGCAGTTTCCGACTTTTCTCATCCCAAACCGCGAAAGCGAACATGCCGCGCAGGTGCTTAACACAATCGTGGCCGTATTCCTCATAAAGATGGACTACCACTTCAGTATCAGTACGGGTATAGAAGCGATGCCCCCGGATTTCCAGTTGCTTACGCAATTCAGGGAAATTATATATTTCTCCGTTAAAAACCACGGCTACGGTCTTATCTTCATTATAGATAGGCTGCTGGCCGGTCTGCAGGTCAATGATCGAAAGGCGGCGGTGCCCTAAACCGATATTCCCAAGGAGATGAGCGCCCCAGGCATCCGGCCCACGGTGAACCAGGGACCCGCACATTTTCTCTATTATTTTAGGCGACACCGGCTCTGGTGACCTAAAATTATATATGCCGCAAATCCCGCACATGATAAACCGCCCACTCTCCGAACTCTGCCAAAGGACTAGTCAAGCCCAAGTCTTTTGGATCAGCATAATTCTTATTTATGACCAAACAGTTGATAGAGTATTTTCGTATAAAAAATTCCAACGGGTATTTTAGCAAAGGATAAAAATCCCCCACCAGTTCATTGAACATATAGTGATGTGTGCCCCATAATACGTGTTTCCTGGCGTGATATACGATCGCGTCGCAGATATTGGTCGGCAAACACAGGAGATGATCCAGTTCCGGATGACCGAGTAAGTACTCGATCAGTTCATGACTGCCTTTATCGAGAGACGAACTATCCTTTTCAAACCAATGCTGACGGTATTTATAGACCAAGACAACAATAATGGCAGTGACTACTACCGCCCAGATGACCAACAACACCCTGAAGGTACAGGTTCCTGTGCAGAACCAGGAAGTCCCGAGAAGAAAAGCTCCGGGAAAGGCAGTGAATTTCAGGTATTTATAGCCTTCACCAAAAAGTTTTAACTTGCTTATATAGGTAGTAAGTAAAAAAGCGATGATCCCCGACAGGAACCACAAAACGTATATACTCTGGCCGGCATTACGCCAGCCGGTCCTGTGCTCATATAATAGGAATAGCACAGGTAATATAAACGGTTGATGAGCCAGTAGAAATCTCATCCCGGACCACAAATTCAAATGAGCCAGGCGCAGATTGTTCCGCAAAGATGATCTTTGCTCCTGCCGGTACGCGGGACTATCATAAACCTGATGGGCCCCTAACGCTGGCCAGTATTTATTCCAAAAAGAAACAATATCATAATGCCCGCGGAGGATCTTGAGATAATATCCTCCGGAAATTAGGAAAGATAAGGCCATAGCGGCCAGGAGCAAGCCCAGTGGCAGCCAGCTCATATAAGCCAAGCTGGCTATTATAGTTAAAATACAGAGGAACTGAAAAGCCATTTTATGCGTGAATAATACGAGCATTACGGCTACCAGGCTTAAACCTAACAACCAATACTGCTGATAGCGCAGAAAAAGATCTAATGACAACAAGACCAGGGTGAGTTGTACATTGCCCAGGAAACGGGCATTAAGATTAATCCCTTCCAGTAATAAAGTTAAAGTAAAAATATAGGTTATTCCGGACACCAATATAGCTGATCCGGAATGAGTAGTCAGCCCCACCGCCAACAGCAACAAAAGCAAGTTGATCAGGTCAAGCAACGGACTGACCAGCCAATGATACTTACGCAGCAGCGCCGGCGGAAAAACTGCCAGAAAAACAGAAAATCCAGGAGGATACCATTGTTCGGTAATATCCAGCAGATAATAATCCGGCAGGATCAATGGCAACTTTTTTTGTTTTCTCAATAATTCCGCGGTCAATAAGAAATAGTATGCGTCACTGCCCCGGTATCGTTGTGACCAGATCGGAGCGATCCTTACGAACAAATGCAGGATAATAATGAAGAGCACCGCTAATACCATATAAATTCCCTATCGGCGATAAATGTGTTTGGACAAAAAATCCTTGAGCCAGTTCGGCATATCTATTTTTTCGATAATACCCAGGTCTTCAGGAGCGAATAAAGATAGTTTCCTGGCCAGTATATATAGCAGTCCTAAGCCACCCAGACAAGCTATTAATCCATACCACCATAATGGCTTGACTAAAAGCAAACCAGCTCCCAGCAATAGAGGAATAGTCACGAGCAGCGGATAGATCTGCCGGCTCTGCAGGTACTTGGAGATCAAAACCAAAAATAGTACCGTGCTAACCAACATCGCCAGCGTGGTAGCGATCGCGGCCCCCTTTAAACCCAGCACCGGGACCAGTGTTAGATCAGCCGCCAGATTGACCAAGGCCATCGCTATATTTATGAGCATTGACTGTTTGATCCATTCATAAGCCGTGAATAACGGGCCATAAAAGACGGCTAGGCCGTTAAAAGCCACTCCGCATAACAGGATAAAAAATGGCGGCAGGCAAGCCATGAATTTATGACCAAATAATATTGGTACCATGATCTGCCCCGCGAATAAACTAAGTATCAATAATCCGGTCCAGGCCACCATAGCCTGAGGTATCAGCCGCTGGACATACCGCTTTACCAGATCATCTCTATTGGTAACGACAAAAGATACCAGTAGCGGCCCCAGTACCACATTCGTCAACATCCCGATCTGCTGGATCATGGACATCCCGCGATAGGCTACGGAGTAGATCCCGACATCAGCCAGGGTCATATATTTCTTGATAACGATAATATCAATCCAGTTAACCGCGTAAGCGCTGATCGATCCTAGGATGATCGGGTACGAAAAACGCAGAATCCTTTTTATTGTCGTCAGATCCAGTTCCAGCGGTAAAAAAAGCCGGCGGTCCAAACTTAACAAACACCATAGTAAGGTCAGAAAACTGGTCAAAGCCAATAACGCGATAATAGAAGTCACGCTCTTTGACCATAATCCGGCAAACACACAGCAGAGAGCCAATACCTGGATCAGCTTTTCCAAGGCCTGGGAGATGGAATATTGCCGGATCATCCTGACTGCCTGGAAAATATATTGGATAAAACTTAACAGGGTCAGCACGACCACAGTGACTAGCAGCAACCAGAGCCGGTTAAACGGCAGGCCTATATAGGCGGCGATCTCTTGGCGCCAGAAAAATACCAAGACGCAGGCCAACAACAGACAAATCGCAATAATAAAACTCCGGCCCCAGAAAACTTTATTTACTTTCCCTTCCTGAATAAACTCTTCCCTGCCGTACCGGATAACCGCGGCACTGGTCCAATTCACGAAAAAACTAAACAATCCCTGCACGACCAGCAGGAACAGCGCTAATATTCCGTAACCGTCAGGGCCAAGAATACGCGTCAATAACGACATATAAGCTACTGACAGCAACAACAGGGCCCCGTTGCCAAAGATCAACCAACTGTAATCCTTAAAAGAAGATTTAACTTCAGGAAATTCGTCCATACCGGTTCACACCTTATTAAATTCTTTTAAAATCCGAAGTTTCTTGTTTATCAAAAAACGCCTCTTCCAAGCCCCTGAGCACGACACCGGTCCGGTAGGCAAACCGCGGTAAAATATCCTCTCCCAGGATATGTTTCCTGAGCAGAATGTCCGGTTCATTGAACCCGACCAAAGCCTTGATCGAGGTGGTACCGGAAAAACGGGGGTTGATCTCGAAAATATAGATCCTGTCACCCTGTTTGCGGCATTGGATATTGATCACACCGCGGGCATGCAGTGCGCTCCCGATCTTTTCACAGTAATTACTGATCTCCGGAAAGGGACCTACCTCCCCTTGGGAAATACCAGTACTGATCGACAAATTAGGCCCTAACTCCATCCGACCGGTCCGGTTAAGCACCCTGGTGCGACAGCTTAACGATGACCGTAAATCTCTTTTCACGCAGATAGAATTCAAAAGATTACCATCCATGTCAAACAATACGCTGACCGTATATTCATTTTCCGGAGTCCCGACATACTCTTGGATAATGATCTCGGGACTTAGTTTCGATTCCAGGACATAGCGCCCGAACACATTTAGTTCTTCCCTGTTCTGGACAACGAACGTGTGGGCACTGCCGCCGCTGCCGATAGATGGTTTCAAGATCGCCGGAAAATGATCCCAAAATTCAAGGTCAGCCAAGGTGGCACAGACCATAAAAGCGGGACAGGAAAAACCGTGTTCACGTAAAAATTCCATAGTGGCGGATTTACGCATACAAGTCTCGATAACTGTCTGCGGATTTACAGGCAAGAATATCCCCTCTTGCCTGATCGCATCCTGGTTTTTAGAAAAAACAAGCAATTCCGGTTCAGAACCATGGAACAAAGCCCGGACCCGATGTTTTTTACATATCTTCAGGACGTCCAATAAATAGTTGGGGTCGCGGGCCGGAGGCAGGATATATTTATGATCCACATATTTAAATCCTTTGGAATATTGGGACATATCGCAGCCCACGATCTCATAAGGGACTGTGGACATACGCAAGGCCTTTAAGATTTGCTCACCATGGCCACCGCCGCCTATACCAGTAACCATAACCACTATTTTTTCCATATTAATTTATCCTTTCAGTAACTTGGTCATTACTTCCCCAGCTACCGTCCCGGGAGTGAAAGATCCCAGTAGTTTTTTAAAATCAAAGGGTATAAACAATATTTTTGCCGTCTCGCTGCTTGTATCATAATAACTACAACTGAGTTGTTGTTGCCCGTCCCGGGGAAATCCGCAGGAACCATCATTGATCACTAAAGCTGTCCCCGCCCGATCAACATACGGGTGATGAGTATGGCCCATGACCACTACGGAATAACCCACTGTTTCGGTTTCGGTCAAAGACTGGGCCTGGTAACAGTAACCGCTTAAAGGATCAGCCGGACGACCATGGACAAGCAATATCTTTTGCCGGCCAACAGTAATGATCCTGGATCGCGGCCAGTCTGGAACAAGCCCTTTCATCAACAGGCTCAACCGGTAGATGCGGTTCTTTTCATCAGGTAATGGCAATAAGCCCTTCACCATAGCTTCGTGGTTTCCCAGAAGGCAGGGAATATTCAGGTGTTTTAGTTCCTCTATTACTGCCAACCCGGCTGGTAAATATCCAATCGCGTCTCCTAAAAAATATATCTGTTCAGCACCTTCTTGACGCAAACTGTCCAGGCAAGCCAGTAAACCAGGCAAATTACCATGAGCATCTGAGAGAAAACCGATTTTCATTGTCAGGCTCCTAGTGTCCTGTCTCTGAAATCTCTTTACATTTGAAAGTCATATTTGAGTCGAATTCAAGGAACGACGACGAAGTCGTATCCTCTGCGATACTTCGAGGAGGAGTGACTCAGGCCAAAGATGACTTTCCCGAAGAACTGAGGTCTTTTGCCCCAGATACTATGTTGCTCGTTACTTATCCCCCTTTTTGCTTTCGCAAGAAAGCAGGGGCACGGCACTCCTCGCGCCTGGAATCAGGCAAAAATATCTCCCGCAAATGGCAAGAGATTTCAGAGATAGGACACTAAATTAAAAGCTGTTCAATTGACTTTTTTACGCTTTCGTTACTCCAGGTTTTTACGGCATATTCATGGAACTTTACAGCCAGTTTATCAGCTAGAGGTTGATCCTGTAATAACCTGATTACGGTTTTAGCCAAGGCTTCAATATTACCCGGTTCCGTTAATAACGCGTTTTGTTCATCCACCAACAACCCTTCGATCCAGTCCATTTTGTAAGCCACTACCGGCAGTTGGCATAGGGCTGCTTCTCTTAGAGCTGTCCCGGTCAACGTGGAAATAAAAACACTGGCTTGCCGGTAATAAGAAACCAGTTCTTCATTTTTCTTCGCTCCCAGAAATTCTACGTATCCGGCCAAACCCAATTTTTGGCTTAATTCCTGTAGAGCGTTCTGTTCCGGCCCGGCACCGATCAGCCATAACCGGGCTTTAATTCCCTGCCGTTGGATTATGGCTAATGATTGAATAATGTCAGCCACCATCTTCTCCCGGTGCAGACGACCGACATATAAAAGGACTGGTTCTGTTTTCTTACCCATCCCGATTGGTTTGGAGAGAGCTGTAAAAAACTCCCAAGTTGGCAATTCATCAACCAGGACGTCAACGATCTTTAATTTTTGGCATCCCTTTTTATCCGCCGAGAGCCAATTTATATAGGTCTTAATATTACGTCCGGTAGCTACCACATCAGCTAGGGCAAAACTAAACCTGGTAAAAATCCTCTCCAGCCAGATAGGCAGACCGGAAAGCGATTTGTGGGTACTCTGGTATATTTGTTCCGGCATACATACCGGGATTAGTATCAACCGGTGGCGGGTCAGCAGTTTCAAGCCTAAAGCATACCACCAGGAAAATATCAAGTCTGAAGTAATATAAACGTTAATTTTATTTTTACGGACAAAACGGAACAACCGCCATGGAGCAACCAACATATCAATTTTTGGCCAGCCGCTGGCCAAGGAAACCAGGGGACTGGATCCAGCGGTGATCGGCTGCGCTTTTTGTCCTGCCAGATAGACAACGTAAACTTCTGCCAAAACCA
>JAQUQP010000013.1 GCA_028716025.1 bacterium
AGTAATACGGAAATAAATATATTTGGCAACGGAAAGCAGTTGCGCGACTATGTATTTGTCGGGGATGTGGTCAGAGCTAATCTGCTGGGATTGAAGAAAGGCGTGAATGAGATAATTAATATCGGTACCCAGCAAGCTTCCAGCGTCAATACGTTGTTTGACGAATTGTCAGCGATCACCGGGTATAGCCAGAAAGCGGTCTATAAGCCGCCGCGACTTGGAGAACTGCAAAAAAGCTTCCTGAATACCGCCAAAGCTAGGAAAATCCTTGGTTGGCAGTCCACAGTTAATTTTAAAGAGGGATTGGCCAAAACCGTGGAATACTTTAGAAATTATCGATAACACAACGCGAAATGGAGGAAAATTGTGAAAGCATTGATCCTGATTGGCGGATTAGGCACTAGGCTGCGTCCATTTACTTGCAATACTCCTAAACCATTATTGCCTATTGTCAATAAGCCTTTTTTGCTTTATCAGATCGAACTATTGAAAAAATATGGCATTAAAGAAGTGATCTTCTGTTTAGCCTATCTTTCGCATACTTTTGAAAATCATTTTGGCAATGGTTCAAAATACGGGATAAAAATACATTATGTACATGAACATGATCCTCTCGGGACTGGTGGCGCGATCAAAAATGCGCAAAAATATATTGATAGCCAGGTGTTGATCTTTAATGGTGATGTTTTAATGGATATTGATATTGAAGCTATGTGCCGTTATCATACAAAAAATAAGGCCAAAGCGACTATCGCATTGACCAGGGTTAAGGATCCTACCATATTTGGCTTGGTGGAGACGGCCAAGAATGGACGAATTGAAAGGTTCTTGGAAAAGCCAAGCTGGGATGAGGTCACCTGCAATACGATTAATGCTGGAGTATATATATTTGAGCCCGAGGTTTTATCCTTAATTCCACAGGGGATCAATTATTCAGTGGAGCGGGGATTGTTCCCCAATTTGCTGTCTACTAATGAAAAGCTCTTTGGTTTTATTAATACCAGTTATTGGATCGATATAGGCACTATTGAAAAGTATTTACAGGTCCATTTTGACATAATTGACGGTATTGCCGGAGCTAGTATTGAGGGCCGAAAAACAGGCAAGAATGTCTGGCAAGGAAGCAATAGTTTTATCAGTAAGGACGCTATGGTAGACGGTAAACTGGTAATGGGGAATAAAGCCAGGATCGAGGAATTTGCCCAGATCAACGGGAAAGTTACCTTAGGAAACGGCGTAATAATACGCAAAGGCGCTATTTTGAATGATTGCGTGGTTCATGATCATACAGAAGTGGGAGAAGGGGCCAGGTTGGAAAAATGCCTGGTCGGCAAACAGTGTATCATTGAGCCGCACACTTCTTTGAGCCCTGGCGCAGCCTTAGCTGACCATTCGATCCTGAAGAAATACAGTAAACTATAAGATCAGCTCTAAAGCTGTATAGCTGTAAAGAAACAAAATCTGGGGGGGGTAGTATTGGTTACAGAAATTAGGTTCGGCACTGATGGCTGGCGCGGGGTAATTGCCCGCGATTTTACTTTTAATAATGTCCGTCTGGTCACACAATCCATCAGTGATTATTTAAATAAACTGCCGTCCGCTGTCTGCCGTCCGCTGACTGTTCTTGTCGGCTATGATTGCCGTTTTTTATCCAAAGAATATGCCTCTGCCGTTGCTGAAGTATTATCAGGTAATGGTTTCATGGTTTTATTGAGCGACCAGGCAGCGCCGACGCCGGCTATTTCTTATAACGTAGTGAACAGAAAAGCGGCTGGGGCGATAATCATTACCGCCAGCCATAATCCCTATGAATTCAACGGCCTAAAATTTAAAACAGCTCAAGGCGCTTCAGCTCACCCGGAAGTGACCAGATTGTTTGAACAATCTCTCCACCAGGCTTATATCCGGCGAGATCAAAAGGGCATCAAGAAGATCAATCTTAAGAAGAGCTACTTAAAACATCTTGAGAGTATGGTAGATATAAAAAAGATCCGCCAGCGGAAAATGAGCATAGTTATTGACCCGCTTTTCGGCGCCGGTCAGGATTGCCTGGAAGATTTATTGGCAGGAGGATCTCTTAAGCTGGCTTCGATCAATAATAATCATGATCCTCTTTTTGGGGGTATCCATCCTGAACCGATAGCTGTCAATCTGGGCCCGTTAATGACGGCGGTAAAAAAGAATAAAGCTGATATAGGTATCGCCCTGGACGGAGATGCTGACCGCATAGGACTGGTAGACAGCCAGGGTGTTTTTGTAAATTCCCACCAAATATTTTCTCTCCTGCTGTTACACTTAATAAAGAATAAAAAGAAAAAGGGAGCAGTAGTTAAAACTATTTCCGGGACTTGTTTGATCGAACGGATCTGCCGGAAATATAATTTGAAAATGCATGAGACCCCGATCGGGTTTAAATATATTGGGGATATTATGCTGAAAGAAAATGTTCTCGTTGGGGGAGAAGAGAGCGGAGGGATCGGTTTTAGCGGTCATATTCCTGAGCGGGATGCTCTCTTAAGTGCACTGTATATATTGGAAATGATGGCAATGACCGGCCAAAGCCTGGTTGGCCTGAAGAAAGAACTTTTTGCCGAATTTGGCATGTCCTGTTATGATCGTATTGACTTGAAATTAGGCCATACGCATCATCATCATATCAATAAGAAAGAGTTTTCCGGGAAAATAGCCGGTATTGTATGTTCTTTGCCATCGGTAAAAGAAGTGAAGGACTATGATGGGGTCAAGATCATGTTTGACGATTCCAGCTGGTTGCTTTTGCGGCCATCTGGTACTGAACCAGTAGTCCGGATCTATGCGGAAGCGGATAACAAGCCTAAGGTCAAGAAATTAATTGACTTGGGCCGAAAATTGGTGTACAAAATACAAACTTAGCCAAAAAAGCATCTTAGATAGAGGTTTACATGAAAGCAATGGTTATGGCTGCAGGGGTAGGGACACGCTTGCGTCCGCTTACCCATTTTATACCTAAACCGATGATCCCTATCGTCAATAAACCGGCACTGGAACATACGCTGGAATTGCTTAAAAAACATAACTTTGACGAAGTGGTCATTAACCTGCATTCACATCCGGAAATGATCAAAAAATATTTCGGAGATGGACAGCGTTATGGGGTTAAAATACATTATTCGCAGGAGAAAACACTGTTAGGAACGGCCGGAGGAGTGAAAAGAGCCGAGAAATATCTTGATAATACTTTTGTGGTGATGAGCGGAGATGGCCTCACTGATATTGATCTAACCCGGGTACTGGAGTTCCATAAAAAGAAAAAGTCCCTGGCGACCATGGTTTTAAAGAAGGTAGATGCCAGGTTTGACTATGGCGTGACCTTGATCGATCGGAATAATCGGATTAAGAAATTTATTGAGAAACCGGCGTGGAGCGATGTTTTTGCCAATACAGTGAATACCGGTATTTATTTTTTTGAGCCGGAGATATTTAAGTATATACCAAAAAACAAATTTTATGATTTTGGCCGGGATGTCTGGCCTTTATTGCTGGCCAGAAAAAAACCGCTCTTCGGTTTTGAAATGAATTCGTACT
Organism: bacterium; assembly: GCA_028716025.1. The sequence goes on from JAQUQP010000013.1 coordinate 3,565, forward strand.
GGTGCGATATCGGGAATCTGCAAGAGTATAAGCGGGCTGAGAAAAATGCCTTGGAAGGTGCCGTAAAAGTAAAGATCCCCGGCAAGATTATGAAAAAGAGTATCTGGGTGGGTGAGAACACTTTTATTCATCCCCAGGTTAAAATTAACGGGCCGGTAGTGATCGGCAGTAACTGCCAAATAGAAAAAGGAGTAACCATAAACAGCTTCACTACGATCGGGAATAACAATATAATTGAAGAAGGAGCAGTGCTCAGTGATTGTATACTCTGGTCCGGTGTGCATGTGGCTAAAGGAGTGCAGTTGCGTAACTGTGTCATCGGGAACCAGGCCACGATCAGCGAAAATATCTCTGTTTTTGAAGGTTCAGTGATCAATATAGATGAAAAAAAATAAAAATACTCAAGGAGGAAATGATGCACAGAGGAGATTTTGTTTTTACCAGTGAAAGTGTAACTGAGGGACATCCGGATAAGGTCTGTGACCAAATATCTGACGCGGTGGTGGATGAGATTTACCGTTTGGATCCGCCCAATAAGAATAATTTCCGCAGCCGGGTAGCGTGTGAGACATTTATTACCGTAGGGCTGGTAATCGTGGGTGGAGAAATAACTACTTCAGCTTATGTTGACCTGCCGCAATTAGTCCGTGGCGTCATAAAGGATATTGGATACACTGATGTCAAATATGGTTTTAATTATGAATCCTGCGCTATTTTGAACGCGATCGGTAAACAATCCCCGGATATAGCCCAGGGTGTAGGGCGTAAAGGTAAAGTAATTGGCGCTGGAGACCAGGGATTAATGATCGGCTATGCCTGTAATGAAACTCCGGAATTGATGCCTATGCCTATAATGTTGGCCCATAGTCTTTCCAGAAGGCTGGCTGAAGTCAGGAAAAAGAAGATCCTGTCCTATCTTGGCCCTGATGGAAAATCACAAGTAACGATACGCTATGAGAACAAAAAACCAGTGGCTGTTGATAAGATCGTTGTGTCCAGCCAGCATACTGAAGAAGCCTTGGATAAGAAAACCGATAATATGGCTAACTGGTCAAAAGATGAGATAATTGAATCGGTTATTAAGCCAGTAATCCCGGCGCGTTTGCTTAAAAATTTTAAATGGAAGGAAGATTGCTTTATTAATCCGACCGGCAGATTCCTGATCGGCGGGCCGCAATCTGATACAGGCATGACTGGCCGCAAAATAATCGTGGATACCTATGGCGGAATGGCTGCTCATGGCGGCGGGGCATTCTCCGGTAAAGATGCGACTAAAGTAGATCGCAGCGCTACGTATATGGCCCGCTACATTGCCAAAAACGTGGTAGCCAGCGGTTTGGCCGAGAGGTGCACGGTCCAATTAGCGTATGCTATCGGTGTCCCTGAGCCAGTCAGTGTGATGGTAGATACTATGGGTACTAGTACGGTCGATGAAGCTAAGATTGAAAAAGCAGTGATCAAGAATTTCCGCATGGATCCCCGCGGGATCATTGATACACTTGAGCTTTACAAACCAATATTCCGGAAAACCGCCAGTTATGGTCATTTTGGCCGTAATGAAAGCGAGTTTACCTGGGAACGGACAGACAAAGCCGAAGCGATCAGAAAAGACGCGAAGTAATTAATAGATTACAGGACTAAAATACAATAGGGATGGAGTAGTTGATATGAAATATGATGTAAAAGATATGAAACTGGCTGAAAAAGGTAAATTGCGCATTGAGTGGGCTGCAGCCCAGATGCCAGTATTGAACCTGATCAAAAGCAGGTTTGCCAAAGAAAAACCACTCAAAGGCCTGAAAATTGCCGCTTGCCTGCATGTAACAACAGAGACAGCGAACCTGATGAAAACCTTGAAAGCTGGCGGGGCTGAAGTGGTGATTTGCGCCTCAAATCCTCTCAGCACCCAGGATGATGTAGCCAGTTCCTTGGTCAAGCATGATGGTATCAGTACGTTTGCCATCAAGGGTGAAGATCATAAAACCTATTATGGGCATATTATGAGCGCTCTGGCTGTTAAACCGGTCATGACCATGGATGATGGAGCTGACCTGGTATCAACTATACATACTAAAAAGCAGGAATTGATCGATGATATCATCGGCGGGACAGAAGAAACAACGACCGGCGTGATTAGGCTTAAAAGCATGGCGGAAAAGGGAGTGCTGGCATATCCAATCGTGGCAGTTAATGATGCCTTGACCAAGCATCTCTTCGATAATCGGTATGGCACAGGGCAATCCACGATAGACGGTATAATCCGGGCAACCAACCTGCTGCTGGCTGGTAGTACCATGGTAGTTGCTGGTTATGGTTGGTGCGGACGAGGCGTGGCTATGCGGGCCAAAGGCATGGGCGCTCACGTGATCGTGACTGAAGTTGATCCAATTAAAGCAATTGAAGCGGCTATGGATGGGTTCCAGGTAATGACTATGTCCGAAGCTCTTAAACACGGACAGATCTTTGTCACTCTTACCGGGGATATAAATGTTATACGCAAAGAACATTTTCTGAAGATGAGGGACGGAGCTGTGGTTTGCAATTCCGGACATTTTAATGTCGAGATCGAAATATCTGCATTGCAGAAAATCAGCCGCAAAAGAAGAATGATCAGGGAATTTACGGAAGAATATACTTTGCCTTCAGGCAAAAGAATCTATTTGTTGGGAGAGGGACGGTTGATCAACCTGGCGGCGGCGGAAGGCCATCCGGCATCAGTAATGGACATGAGTTTCGCCAATCAGGCGTTAAGCGCGGAATACCTGGTAAGCAATGCCGCTAAATTGGAAAAACAGGTATATTCTGTGCCAAAGAGCATTGATGAAAATATTGCCGCCCTAAAATTGAGATCAATGGGTATCAATATTGATAAGCTCACTCCTGAGCAAGTGAAATACCTGGCTAGCTGGGAAATGGGCACCTAAGAACGGTTCATAGTTAATTGTGCATAGTTGATCGAAAAAACTATAAAATCGTTTACAATTTAGGTGTTTTTATGATATAGAAGAAAAGGAAGTTAATTTTGGGAGAAGGAGGAAGTTATGCTTGGTAAAAGTAAAATTATTGCTGTTTTTCTTATGTTACTGATGGTCATCAGCTTAGCTGGATGCAGTAAAACTACCAATATCTTCCGTTGGGCGCATAAGGGAGGTAGTGATACCAGCCAGGAATCCCTTTTGGCGGATGGGCAGGCTGCCCTAAGCAGTAAGGATTTTAGTGATGCGTTAACTTACTACAACAAATTACTAGACCAGAATCCAAATGACTCTGAAGCATTGTATGGAAAAGCCCAAGCCTTGATCGGTTTAGGTGGATTAAGTTTAGCTGATTTGATCGCCAATGTAATAAAAGAAGCTCAAAATAATGGCACTTCCCCAGTTATCGCCAATAGTGAATTTGGTGCCTTTTTCAGCAAAACCAACTATGCATCTACTTCAGGGGATCTCTTACCTGAAAGTTTAAATCTCCCGCAATTGTATCATACTGCCATTGTGGTAGTACCTATATTGAAGCAAATAGCTGACGGCAATAGCAACGGGGTTATCCCGGCGGATGATCCTGATGTTAATATTAACCTGGCTTTTTTTATGACTATTCAGGCAGTATGCCGTTTGCTGGATGATAATAAAGATACCATCCCTGGGGGTACCGGAGACTTGGTACAAGTCCTAAAAGATTCTGAAGGCGGCGGTTGGAGCGTGATCTTGCCGGATGCCAGTGCTTTGACCTTATCTAAACAGAGAGATTTAAGAGACCAAGCCCAAGCGGCAATTGATGACGAATTTGGCGTATCTTCTCCGGAAAGCTTGGGGGCGGTCAATTATCTGGAAAAGGCGATAAATAAAATTAAAGCGAAAAACGGGTCACCTTTAATGGATCTTTGGGAAAATATTAATGACCTAAAAACTAGTATTAAGGACCAAATCGATACTAATGTCAATCCTAAAATGGACGCGTCGATTCCGGATATTGTCTGGCATCCGCGTGCTTCGCTAATACAATAAAGGAGGATAAAATGAATAATTTTAAACGTGTGCTTTGGTTGTTGATGATCAGTTTGCTTATCCTCCCTGTATTGGCATGGGGTGGAGACAGGACGTTTATGATCAAAGGTATCAGACCGGTGGCAATGGGTGGAGCTTTCACTGCCATAGCTGATGATGCTAATGCGTTTTTCTATAACCCTGCAGGCTTGACACAAATACAAAAGTGGCAGCTGCAAATAGCCAGTTTACCGGTAACGGTAAGCAATGATACACTGGATCTGTATGAATGGGTAAGCGATAATAGGACCGAGCTTGAGAAATTCGATGAGCAAAGCTATGACACACAAGTCCGATTGATGAGTGATATCACTGACCGTGTTTCCAAGTTCAAAGTACATGTATCAGGCAGTATCCTGAATCCTAATTTTATTTCCGGCCCTATTGGATTACGGAATAATTTAAAGTTGAATTTTGGTCTCGGTCTATTCAGTTTATTTGATGTGCGGGTGGGGGTTAATAACGGATTGCTCGTGCCAAATGTGGACATGACTGGTAATGTTGACGTAGCCGGGATGGCTCCATTGGCGTTCAAAATGGAAAAAACGCCTTTTGACTTGCCTGGTTCTTTATCTTTGGCCGGCACGATCAAAGTACTTCGCCGTGGCAGGATCGAAGAACTAAGGAAATCGGTACTGGAATTTGAAGAATTTGATCCAGAGATCCAAGACGGTACTGGTGTTGGCTTGGATTTTGGTAGTTTGTACCAACTGAATGAACAATGGAATTTCGGTCTAATGGTGGCTGATATTTTTGGCACACCGGTTAAATATAGTCAGGTCACTTCTAATAATATTACTAAACCGGAAACCACGGATATTATTAATCCCCGGATTAATGCCGGAGTGGCTTTCCGTCCAAAGAATTTATATTATTGGAAAAATAAGTTCTTACCTTTGAGAAATCACTGGGTTTTTGCCGCTGATGTCACCGATATTACTAATACCGATGAGAAGTTGATGGGAGCGTCTTTCTTCAAGAAACTGCATCTGGGAGCTGAATACCAGACCAAGATGCTGGCGCTACGGGGTGGGTTTAACTCTGGTTACCCATCTTTTGGTTTTGGATTGAACCTCTGGTTGGTTAAACTGGATTATGCTTTCTTTGGTGAGGAACTCGGGCTTTATGCCGGCCAGATCGCTGAATGGAACCATATGGTAGCTATGTCTATCGGTTTCTAAGGAGATTGATTATTGTGACCAATAAAAAGGATCTGTAGAATAATAGAAAGGCCGTTTACTTAGTAAGCGGCCTTTCTATTCATGTTTAGGAGCTATGATTGAAAAAAATTAGTATAGTTCTCTTATTTTTATTATCAACTATCAACTATCAACTATCAACTGTAGTGGCTGCGCCGCCTCATCCATTGATCTATGATACCGGTCCTTTGTCGTCAGAAATGCAGGCTTTGGTTACCAAGCCGCGGATTGCTGTCCCCTTAATAATGCCTGAGCATATATCTTCCAGGGCTATCACTTCCGGTACGACGAAAGTAGCCGCGATACTGATAGAATTTAGTGATGTTACCGCGTCGGCCAGCCATACTAAGACATATTTCGACAATTTGTTGTTCAGTCAGGATACAGGGTATAATAGTCTGCATGATTATTTTAAAGAAGTTAGTGAAGGACAACTTACCGTAACCGGGACTACCGGTGCCCGCTGGTACAAAAGTACTAAGGCAATGAGTTATTATGGTTCTGACGGACCTCAAGGGACTGATAGCCTTTACACTGACATCTCTAATCTGGTTATCGAAGCTGTGCAACAGGCGGACGCGGATATCAATTTTGCCCAATATGATCTTGATGGTGACGGAATCGTGAATCACGTTATCATCATTCATGCCGGCGATGGACAAGAAGACCATGATGATAATGATGTTGAAAATATTCACAACATTTGGTCTCATAGCGGATCTTTTACCGTGATCAATAATAATACCGTAGATGAAAAAGGGTATTTAACCAATGATGGCGTACATGTAAAAAATTATACCATGCTCAGTGAGTATTCGCCAGTAGGGACATTTGTGCATGAATTTGGGCATGATCTGGGATTACCAGACTTGTATAATACCCAAATTCACGGTGGCACTTCAGTGGTGGGAGAATGGGACTTGATGGATTTTGGATCATGGTTAGGGCCAAATCGTGACGGTTCACGCCCGGCTCATATCGGAGCCTGGGGTAAGCAATTCCTGCACTGGGTGACACCAGTGGCCTTGACCCAGCAGGAAATAGCAGTGCCTATTTATCCCAGCGGTACGCAGAGTGTATATAAGATCCCCTTAGTGACAGCCAGCGATCCGGCTAGCGAATATTTTTTGGCTGAATATCGCAGAAAAGCAGAATTTGACCTGTATCTACCTGGGGAAGGTTTATTGATTTGGCATATTGATGACGCCATTCTTAATTATGAAACTCACGATTCGTATGGTAATTCCGGTACGGCTTTAGATCTGAATGTCGTTAATTCGGAACCATATGTTCCGCATCGTGCCGTAGATGTGGAAGAAGCGGACCGGACAGATAAAACCAGTGAAGCAAGTGATCCTTTCCCAGGTACGGGAGGAGTTACCAGTTTTATAAGCCCTTATAACAGTGCGTATAATAATAAACAATCTCAATTTAGTATTTTAAATATCAGCGATGCCGGTGGTTCTTTTATGACTTTTGATATTTATCAGGCTATATTTACCAAGTTGCCGGATGTTACTGATATTTATAGTTATCCTAATCCCAGCACAACCGGGCAGGCTAAACTTAAGATTATTACCACTAATCTGGTGGAAACTAAGAATATTGAACTTAAAATATACTCTATAAGCGGGGAATTGATCAGGGAAGTAAAAACCGGAGAGATCAGGCAAATAGCCATCTCTGATAATAAAGTAGAGTATGAATATTCTTGGGATGGAAGAAACAATGAGGGAGAGAAGGTAGCTAGCGGAGTCTATCTCTTCTGGTATAAAGCGAATAATATAGATAAAGTTGGTAAAATAGCGATCTTGAGATAAACAAAAAGCAGTTTTTAATTTTGAATTATGGTGAAAAGCGTTTTGCCTTAACTCCACCTGTCCTTTGCGCTTTGATTTTTCCAGGTTTTATTTGGGAAAATCAGCAGGGGGAAGCTTAATACTCAACACTGTTTTTTTATTTTCTAACTTTCTTTGTCAGCAGCCAAACCCCGATACTGCCAAAAATAATATTAGAGAGCCAGGCGGCCAGTAATGGTGTTAAAACCTTGTTCTCGCCCAAAGCATGGCCCACCTCGATAGTCCCCCAAAAAATAAAAGCAATACCCATTCCAGTGCCAAAATTCATGACTTTACTAGCTTGTTTGGTCCACAAAGCGAAAGGTATCCCCACTAAAAGAATGATCATGTTGGCAAAAGGATAGGAAAACTTTAATCCCAGTTCAACTTGTTCTTTGTTAGCTGGGATTCCGTTCTTACGCAACCTGATAATGTAGTTTTTAAGTTCCCGATAGTTCATTTCAGTTGACTTTTTAGCTTCGCGCTGGAAATCACTGGGAGTTTCCGGTAAAACAGGATTTATCAGGTCGAATTTTTCTTCCCTGATGATATTTTGCCCCTGTTGGTCGAATTCCCGTATAATCCCGTCGGTAAATATCCAGTGGTTATCCTTCCATTGTCCTAGCTTGGCCACTAATTGCTTCACTAAAATACGGTTTTTGCTAAACTCATCGATCTGCACATCCTGCATGGTGTTATTCTGCCCATCAAAAAACCTGATATTATATATACGATCATCCTGGCCAAAATAAATGACGTTGTTGCGCATCAGATAATCGAGCCCTTCCTCATGACGGATTTTATGTTTTTCATATAATTTAGCTTTATATTCTAGCGGTGAAGCCAGGGTTTCGTTAAAAATGAATGTCAGTCCACTAAGGATAGCCGTGAACAAGAATAAGGGCAATAAAAGGCGATAGAGGCTTAAACCCGAAGCTTTCATGGCTGTGAGCTCATTATGCCGGAGCATATTGCTAAGTGAAAATAAAGTGGCCAATAACGTCGCAATAGGCATTACCTGTACCAGCCAGAAAGGCAAGCGATAGAAAAGGTAAATAATAATTTTGTAAGGAGGGGTCTTGTAATTAAGGAAAGTATCTATTTTATCAAAGAACTGGGAGATAAGTACGACTAGGGCAAAACAGCTTAAGGCAAAGAAAAATGCCTGGCCATATTGTTTTAATACATAGCGATCGATGATCTTCATTATAATTTTCCCCTGATCACTTTAATGGAAAATAATATACCGGCTGCGCCCATGACCAAATTCGGCAACCAAACGGCGATTGCCGGTTTGATTATTCCTCGTTCGCCGGCGGTCATTCCGGTGATCAAGATGGTATAGTACACTATGATCAAGATCAGGCTCAGCCCAAAACCAAGTCCTTTAGTGGTTTGTTTTGGCCTTAATCCAAGCGGAATAGCGATCAAGGCGAAGGTTAGGCAGGCGAACGGTATAACATTACGCAAGTGGTATTCTACCAATAAAGTGTTATGTTTGATGTTGCTGTCCTGGAGCCGCTGGATCTCGTTCCCTAATTCCCGTTTATCCATTTCCCGCAGACTCTTATACCGGACCGAATCCTTTGGCGCATCCTGGGCTAAATTAATAAGCATGGAATAAGTGTTAAAAAAGACACGATTATACTTTAGAAAATCATTCTTATCAACCATATGCCGTGCTCCATTGTGCAGTTCAAGTACTAATCCTTGTTTTTGGTCGCTGCGAAAATTGCCATCTTGAGCGGTGATCATTAGAGGAAGGCCGTCTTTTTCGTTCCGATAAATTATCACGCCTTGGAAGGTAGAAGCTTTTTTATCGATGGAGTCGAAATATAGTCGGGTATCCTTAAGTTCGATAAAAGTGCGTTCTTCCAGTTTAAGCACCGGCTGGCGGTAAATTATTTCCAGATAGAGGTTCTTAAATTTATGGTTCGCTGCTGGGACTACTTGGTCATTGAAATATATCCCCAGGACGGAGAGCAGAAGGCAAGTGATCAATAAGGGGGTCATGAGCCTCAAAGTTGATACGCCGCTAGCTTTAATAGCGGTGATTTCATTATCCTGGTTAAGACGGCCCAAGGCAAGTAAAATAGCCAGCAAGGTCGCCATAGGCAGGCTCAGTGTAATAGTGAAGGGTAAGGTATATAATAAAAGCTTACCCACCGCCACTAGTCCAACTCCTTTACTAATAACCATATTAACCAGGTCAAAAATACGATTCATTAAGAGGATAAAAGTAAACAAGAGCATGGCTAGCAAAAAAGAGGCCAAACTTTCTTTTAACATGTACTTGGTTAAAATTCGCATATTATTATTATATACTATTTTGAGGCTATTTAGCAAATAGAAAGATATCCGACAAAGACAATAGCAGGGGAAAGTATTTATATTGAAAAAAAGTAGTTTTTAAGATATAATTATACAAATGTAGCTAAGTCTTTTATCAATATCCATAACTGGGGAAAAGCTTGCGGAAAACTATCGCCATAATCCTGATTTTTGTGCTATTTTGGTTGACCCTGGCAAGTAATATTTTAGCACAAACACCTAAAATGAGCCTGCGTCAATCCAACACGAGCCCTGCCGACCAGCATAATTATAATGTATCCCTGAGTACTTTTACTTTATTACCTCCGGTAAAAAGCCAGCCTCCCGCTGTCTTAACCTCACCGAAAATCATGTCTTTCTCGAGAGACCAATGGCTAAAAACCAAAAAGAACCAGGAGCGATTCAAAGAAGCGCAAGCCAAGCTGGAAGAAGGAATTGAATTTAATCTGCCGTATGAATCCAAACTAAATATTTCCGGCCGGAAGATGATCAACATTAAGACTGGCAAGGTTAAGTATGCCCATCCTGACCAAAAGACACTGACGGGAACTCCAGCGGGGGTCACTGACCGGCTGGATATGCAGCAGGAACTGCAGGTAAAGATAAAAGGCAAAGTCGGACCAAAGATATCAGTCAATATTGATTATGATGATACCAAAGAGGATAAGAGGGATATTTCTGTCATCTATAAAGGAGAGCCCGAAGAAATAGTTCAGGAAGCGGCTTTTGGCGATATTGACTTGACCTTGCCGCAAACTGAGTTCGTATCATATAATAAGAAACTATTTGGTGGTAAGATCGATACCTTACCAGTATCTACGGATAACAGTAAACTACGAGTCATGGGTATTGGTAGCCGGACCAAAGGTGTGACTGAGACCAAGCGTTTTAAAGGCAACACTACGTTTGAAAAAAGAGAGCTATTTGATACCCAGTATATCAGGAGAAAATACTATAAAATATATCCCATAGATGCCGCTATTGCCACGGATCTGCCAATTACCTCAGGAAGCGTAGAGATATATATCGACAACCGGATCGGCACTGATAATACTAATGCCAAACAGTTGACCTTATCGGATATTAATGGGGTTTCTTATAGTGGATATTTTGATAAACAAAACGCCGGCCTGGATTATACCGTAGATTATCGCACCGGTATTATTACTTTTATTAAACCTATCGGATCGAATTATATTATTGCTGTGGACTACAAAAAGCCGGATGGCACCTGGCTGGCCAGTAATTCTACCGTCAAGACTGAAAATTGGATAGTGATCAAAGATGAATTTGAAACCCCGATAACCCGGGAAATGAAAAACTATTACAGCCTGGGCAGTACTAAGCTGGTCAATGATCCAAATAAATTTATTGTTAAGATCATGGATCTGAACCGTATTGAACAAAGCTCAGGTTCGTATCCCTTTGAAGTAGACTATGATTTTGGCACCATACGATTTCTGGACGATACCCCGTTTGATCCTCCTTATCCTGATGTTTACATTAATATTCCCAATCATCACTTTATTATTTATGTGGAGTACCGGCATAGTGTCAAAACCTATAATTTGCGGCCGGGATTAGTACAAAAGAGCGAAAAAGTTAAACTTAATGGCGAAGAATTGGTCCGTGACGAAGACTATTTTATAGACTATGAGATCGGACTACTGACTTTCCTGAAGGACGCGGCTATTACTGATGATACGGATATAGAAGTAGATTATGAATACATGCCTTTTGGCGGCCAATTCCAGCAAACTATCGTGGGTGCAAGGACAGAATATGAATATAGTGACAAGTTTACCCTGGGATCCACGGTGTTATACAATTGGGCAACATCGCCCGGTAATATCCCGGATGTACGTTCCACCCCGGAAAGCATCCTGGTGATAGAAGGGGACTCAAAATTAAAATTACGGCCAACAGAGTTTTGGAAATGGAACTTGGACGGATTGAAAATTGACCTTGGGGCGGAAGTAGCCCAGAGTAAATATAATCCGGATATTTTTGGCAAAGCTATGGTCGATAATATGGAAGGGTCAGAGATTGCTGATACTGTTTCGACCGACAAATCCTTATGGCGATTAGGTAGCCTGGGGCAAGATCCGATGAAAAGAGGTACTCTGGAGTGGGCTAATGGTGATGAAGATAAACATACTATCAATGATAAAACAACAGAGGAAGGCCGGGATCAAACCTTGGATCTAACCTATACTTTACCGGAAATTGACTCCTGGGCCTCGCTAATGTACCCGATCTCGACGGCAGGAGTAGATTATAGCAAGCATAATTACCTACAGTTCTGGGTTTATGGTGAAGGAGTAGGAGAGCAACTTCATGTTGAATTGGGCCGGGTTAGTGAAGATGCTGATGGTAAAGGCGGATTTGAGCATGACGTACCATTGGACGGTCCGATCAGATGGCCTAAAGGTTCACCTAAAACAGAAGACTTGAATGGGAACGGTTTGCTGGATGTAGGAGAAGACATCGGTTGGGAATATGTCAATCCTGACGGTAGCATTACCAGGATCGGCGAGGGCAACGGACGGTTGGATAGCGAAGATCTGGATGGGGACGGTATTTTAACCACGGTGGAAAGCATAGCTACTTCTGCTAATCTTATTAATGTTAATTGGACAGGCTGGCAGCAGGTGATCATACCGTTGACAGTTGATTCCAGCAATTTAACCGCCTGGCAAAACATAAAGCATATACGTTTTTGGTTAACCAGGGGCTCAGAAACGCGCCGCACTATCAGGATAGCAAAAATGGAAGTTGTCGGTAACCGGTGGGACAAACCAATTGTTAGCGGAACCGGATCAATGGATATTACCGTTAAAAGTAATGAAGATGATAGTAATGTTTCCCTGAAAGATAATGGTGATTACCGTTGGTTATACCGGGATACGGTCAATAAGGACTTGGATGAGAATAATACTTTAGTGCTGCAATACGCTAATTTTGCTGCCGGGGAAGATGGCTATACTAAAAGACAATTGTCTAAGTCTCTGGATTTTTCCAAGCACAAGAAATTGCGGTTTTTTGTGTATGGAGATAGCCAGGGCGAGGATTTTTATCTGCGTGTAGGCTCTGATGACAGCAATTACTACGAATATCGACAGACCGTAAACTGGACCGGCTGGCAGTTGATTAGTATAGATATGCCGGCGGAATTTACCAGTACGACAGGATTTCCCAGCTTATCCAATATTTTAATGATACGGATGGGCATTATCGGCAAAGGAGTAGCCGGTCAACACGAGATCTGGGTAGACGAGATTCATGTGACGGATCCAATTGAAGAAGTGGGCCTGGCCCAAAAATATTCGGTTGAGTCTACATATCAGGATTATGGCACTATGAATGCGAAGTACCGTTCAGTAAATGACAAATTCAGTATGGTAGGGATTCCCAAGGTCAACCAAGATATTACTGCGCAAAGCGTTTCCGGTACGTTGACCAAGCTGCATATAAAAGAGGTGAACTTGCCCACCAGATATAGCTGGGATAAAACTACTTCTATCACTCCCACTACTTTCAGGACAGAGCTATCCAGTTTGGATGAAGGAAGGGTGATCACTGATAATTTTAACGTGCAAACAACTTTGAGTAAGGGTGACCTGCCTCAACTAGGGCTTAGTTATACAAGCAATAAGGCTGATTCCAACTTACAGCAGCAACTTAAAAAGACCTATACCTATGGTACTACTTTTAGCTATAGTAATAAACCTAAGTTGTGGAAACCAGTCAGTTTGACCCTGCCTGACGCTTTTAATAGCTATTATAACCGTATCCATGGTTATACCTATTATAATAGTAGCTTAAAAAAGAATGCCGGATATGAGGACCTCTTCGAAGAGACGGATGACTGGTCATTGAACCCGACGTATATTTTCCAATTCAAGACGAAAACCGCAGTTAAAACTCCGGTGACAGTTGCTGCGGGGGCCCCTAAAATTGCCACTATAAATTCTGGTGTTTCAGGGGGGAAAGGACCTACCATATCTCCCGAATATATCAACCGGTTAACCCTAAGCCCGGTATATAAACGCCGGAAAACAGCGGAAACGAAAACATTTTACGATGATCTTTCTTTTAAACGTAAAAAGTCAGATACACAAACTGTAGGATTTAACACGACGATTGAACTGTTCAAATGGCTGAATCCGACTTTTAAATATACCATAAATACCACTGAAACATATAATGTCGATGCTTCCAGTAAGAACGTAAACCGGTCCTCAACCACAGAGATATTCAATGTGTTGAAGATGAAGGACCTATGGTCCTGGCGCCCAATTGATTCTTTAAACGTTAATAGCCGGTATAAGATAGACGAAGGGGATATCTACGATAATACTGACGCTTTGTACCAGACTATGAATAAACTATGGATTAAAAAACAATTGGAATCAGGCGATTTAAAATCAACTAATCGGCTCATCACTTTCGAAAATACGGCTCGCTGGCTGCCTTTTGATTTCCTTAATCTGAAAGGCGGATGGCGGCCGCTTAAGACTATTGACACTACTACCAAATATACTAAGACCAACGAACACAGGATGACTACGGGAACCCCATATGATTCATATAGTAAAACCTTTCCGGATATCATCTTGATCATCCGGGAACTGGAAAATTTCCCGGCTATGGCGGTTTTTCTGGAAGCCAGTCAGCTGGAATTAAAATACTATCTAAAAACAGTGGATAGGGTTGATATATCATTGACCAAAGAAGATTCTTGGGGAGCAAAATGGCGGGGTAAATTATTTAAAAAATATACGTTATTATTGAATATGGACCAGACCAAAACAAAAGAAATAGATCCTGCCGGTACCACTTTGCGCGACGCCTTAGCTGGGAATAAAGGCACCCAGATTAATTTCCGTACCGCCAGGAACTTTATTTTTGTCCTAAGTTATGATGACCGGAAACAGTCAGAAAAAGACCGCTATGGGGCGATACTTCGTCAGGAATATACCCGTACTCCGGCGATAAAAATGGAAAAAGATTTGGAATTCCCCAAAGGGCTACGGATACCTTTTACTAAAAAAGTGTGGGAACTTAAGAATTTGGTCCACTTGACGACTGCTTTAAAGACCATTATGCTGCGCAGTAACATTGCTGAGAAAAATAATGACACCTATTCCGCTTCCACGAGTGTAGATTATAATGTTAGTTATAATTTTGTGGTTACCCTGGGGGTGGATGGGAGTTTGGTGAAGAATAAAGAGCTTGATATCAATGATTATTACACTTATGGAGCGAATTTTAAGTTGCTGATCAGATTCTAATAACTACAGGTGTAAAGGTATAAGGTGTAAAGTGATACCATGCATAAAATAATTAACTATGTGATAAATGTGGTATTTCCATTGAAGTGCGAAGTGTGCCAGCGGCAATTACCTCTAAAAGCGCAAGCAAGGATATGTCCCGGGTGTCTTGGAAGAATATTAATCATAGGTGATCACTATTGCCTGAAATGTGGGAAGTCAATGCAGGTTGATACGTCTTTTTGTGCTGATTGTCACGATCATGACGCATTATATTATGACACTATCAGGGCAGCGGGTATATATCAAGGGATTCTGCGGGAAGCGATCCAGGCGTTTAAGTACAATCGTCGGAGTTGCCTCGGAACAGAACTGGGAGAACTAATGTTCAAATCTTACCAGCGGTACTTTTCCCAATTTACCATTGACACTATGATACCGATCCCTTTGCACAAAAAACAATCCCATAAGAGGCAATATAACCAATCAGAGATACTAGCCGTGAATTTGGGTAAGGCCGCCGGGATCCCAGTTTTCCCAAAGACCTTGTCCAGGATAAAGGAAACAAGGCCGCAATATGCCTTAAACAAGCGGGAAAGGGCAGATAATATCAGAAATGCATTCCAAATAAGGAAAGGTGCCAACTTACCGGGAGCTAAAGTATTGGTCATTGATGATATTTGTACAACTGGCAGCACTATTAATGAATGCGCTCGGGTCCTGAAACAGGCAGGGGCAACGGAGGTCCATGGATTGGTCCTGGCGCATGGTTAGAAGAGCAAACTCGAAATTCTAATTTCGAAATCCTAAGCCAAGACTGTTTAGAATTTAGATATTAGAGTTTAGAATTTGTTAAAAAGTCTTTGACTTTTTAACACTTCTGTGGCATACTAATAACCTTAATAAATACTTAAAAAAACAAGGAGGTAGTACACATGGCAGTAAAAGTAGGTATTAATGGATTTGGCCGTATTGGCCGGCTGGTCCTGAAAGCTGGTTTAGCCAATAAGAACCTGGAATTTGTGGCAGTCAATGACCTGACTGACGCAAAGACCCTGGCTCATTTGTTCAAATATGATTCAACGTTCGGGATTTTCCCGGGAACAGTGGAAGCCAAGGACAATGCTATTGTTATTAATGGCAAGGAAATAAAGGTTTTGGCGGAAAAAGACCCGGCCAAACTACCCTGGAAAGCATTGGGAGTAGAGATCGCGATAGAGTCAACCGGCAGGTTTGTTGATGCCATAGGCGATCCGGCGAAGGGGAAGCCCGGAGCCAATGCCCATATCCAGGCTGGCGCTAAAAAAGTAGTGATATCCGCCCCTGCGAAAAATGAAGACATCACCATCGTCATGGGTGTAAATGAAGATAAATATGATCCCGCTAAGCATAATATCCTTTCTAACGCCAGCTGCACCACCAATTGTCTGGCACCGGCAGTGAAAGTGATCAGGGATGCATTTGGAGTGAACAAAGGCTTCATGACCACGATCCATTCTTATACCAATGACCAGCCAATTTTGGATTTCCCGCATAAGGATTTGCGTCGCGCCAGAGCCGGAGCTATCAGTATGATCCCGACCTCAACCGGTGCAGCAAAAGCTATCGGTTTAGTAATACCCGAACTGAAAGGTAAACTGGACGGATATTCTATGCGCGTCCCGACCCCGGATGTGTCTGTAGTTGATGTAGTTTTGGAAGTCGGCAAAGAATGTACTGCTGAAGAAGTGAACGCAGCTTTGAAGAAAGCCTCTGAAGGCAAGATGGGCAAGTATCTCGAATATTGCGAAGCTCCGCTTGTATCCAGGGATTTCCTCGGCAATCCGAAATCCAGCATCATCGATTCCCTCTGCACAAAAACTATCGGGAATATGGTGAAAGTAGTAGCCTGGTATGATAATGAATGGGGTTATTCTAACAGGGTCATTGACCTGGTAGATCTTATCATTAATAAAAAATAGTAACTCTTAAACAGATATCAAACGAGATTACGCGGGCGGTTTATAGCTGTCCGCGTAATCCGCTTCTTCAACGGAGGAATTGGCTATGGCAAAAATGAACATCACTGATGCTGATCTCAGCAATAAAAAAGTGCTCATCCGGGTTGATTTTAATGTGCCGCTGGATAAACAGCAGAACATTACCGATGATACCAGGATCAAAGAAACATTACCCACGATCAAGTATCTCCTGGATAAAAAATGTTCCCTGGTCTTATGCGCTCATTTAGGAAGGCCAAAAGGTAAGCCAGTCCCGGAGATGAGCCTTAAACCTTGTGCCGTTCATTTGTCAAAGCTAGTCGGGGTAAAAGTGCAGATGGCTCCGGATTGCATTGGCGCAGAAACCAAGAAAATGGCAGATGTGTTGAAGCCCGGAGAGATCTTATTACTGGAAAACCTGCGTTTCCATCCTGAAGAAGAAAAGAATGACCCTGATTTTGCCAAACAATTAGCCTCCATGGCAGAAGTGTTTGTGCAAGACGCGTTCGGCACTGTCCATCGTGCCCATGCTTCAACTGAAGGCGTTACTAAATATTTGCCTGCGTATGCCGGGTTCCTGTTAAAGAAAGAGATCGACTATCTTGGCAAAGCAGTAGAAAATCCGGATAAACCTTTTGTCGCTATTCTTGGCGGAGCCAAGATCAGCGGCAAGATCGATGTTATATCTAATTTATTGAACAAAGTAGATACCCTGATCGTTGGTGGTGCCATGACCTATACATTCCTGAAAGCCCAGGGCTTAAGTATTGGTAATTCCCTGGTGGAAAATGACCGCCTGGAGATGGCTAAAGAAGTACTGGTCAAAGCTAAAGAGAAGAAAGTAACTTTCCTTTTGCCGATCGATCATTTAATTGCAGACAAAGTAGAAGCCGGAGCTAAATCAGAAATAGTAGGAGACAATATCCCGGCGGGAATGATCGGCGTAGATATCGGGCCAAAAACCATTGCTCTTTTTAAAGAAGCAATTAGAAGGGCCAAGACCATTGTGTGGAACGGGCCAATGGGTGTATTTGAAATCGATGATTTTGCTAAAGGGACGATCGCTATAGCTAATGCTTTAGCTGACGCTACCAAAGCCGGAGCTACCACGATAATCGGCGGCGGTGATTCAGTGGCAGCAGTGGCCAAAGCAGGCGTTACCAGCAAGATCTCACATATATCAACTGGCGGCGGCGCCAGCCTTGAATTCCTGGAAGGTAAAATACTGCCGGGAATAGCAGCGTTGAAAGATAAGTAAAAAATTACATTGATTAAAGATAGGAGCAAAAAATGTTTGTATTCTTAGTATCAATACACATCGTAGTATGCATCTGGCTGATCGTCATTGTGCTTTTGCAGGCAGGAAAAGGCGGCGGATTATCCGGTTTGTTTGGCGGTGGCAGTGCCCC
>JAQUQP010000014.1 GCA_028716025.1 bacterium
AATATGGCCACTACTCCCGCTTCTCCGTGCGGATCCTGCCTCGGCCCATAGACGTTGCCGTAACGAAACACCAAGTATTTCAAACCATAGGTAAAAGCATAATAATTCAAATACACTTCAGTAGTGTGCTTAGTTACTCCGTAAGGTGAAAGTGGATTAGCCGGTACTATTTCTGTAGGCGGTGTTTTACCGCATTCACCGTACATTACTCCGCCGCTGGAAGCAAACATGAACTTTTTTACTTTATATTTGACGCAATTCTCCAGCAGGTTAAGCGTACCCAGGACATTAACCTGGGCGTCAAAAACAGGATCAAGAACTGATCTACGGACATCAATTTGGGCAGCATGATGATTGACTATCTCCGGTTTTTCCCACTTAAATATATCATTGACCCGTTTTACATCCCGGATATCCGCTTTATAGAATTTAGCTTTTTTATTTACATTGCACAATTTACCTGTTGCTAGATTGTCAATTATAACCACCCTGTGTCCGGCAGCGATATAAGCATCCGCAATATTCGAACCGATAAATCCTGCTCCGCCTGTTACCAATATTTTCACTATTTACCCTCCAAATTAGTAACTGTATCCTAGTACGCCCCTTTGGCAAAAAGGACCGTTGGCACAGTCTGTAATATTATTTCTATATCTAACCATAGTGACCAATTCTCAATATAGTAAATATCCAGTTTGATCATTTCCTCATAACTCAAATTGCTCCGGCCGCTAACTTGCCATAAGCCAGTGATCCCCGGTAAAACCATAAGCCGCCTCTTAGCCCACTCGTCATAATGGGAAGCTTCCCAAAGTACCTGCGGCCGTGGACCGACTATGCTCATGTCTCCTTTTAATACGTTAATAAACTGCGGTAATTCATCCAGACTATAGTGACGGATAAATTTACCGAATTTAGTTATACGCGGATCATTTTTCATTTTAAAGACCGGTCCTTGGCGTTCGTTCATATGAATCACTTCCTTGAGCCGGTCATCGGCATCAGCCACCATACTGCGGAACTTGAGGAACATAAATTTACGTTCTTTATATCCCATCCGTGTCTGCCGGTAAAAAATCGGCCCCGGAGAATCCAGCTTTATAATCACAGCAATTATTAAAATGGGAAGCGCAATGACCGCTAAAATAGTAATCGCAATTATAATATCCAGCACCCTCTTAATTAAAGCATTAATCCCCCGCAATTGAATCTTCTTCAGGGTCAGCACTGGTAAGCCAAAAATATTATCCAATGTACTACGGGTAGTAATAAGACCCAGCACATCAGGAATGATCTTAAACTCCACCCCGGTTTTCTCAGCCTGGGTGATAATATCCAGCATTTGCCCGCTGGCTTCAGGTATTTTAGTCATAATGATCTCATTGATCTGCAGCTTCTGTATAATTTCACCCAGGTTTTTTATATCTTCAAAAATAGAAATGTTTTTAAACTCATCCCAGTCTTTTCTTTCTATTTTCGGATAATTTATCAATCCTACAATTTTATATTTAGTTTGCTGGTCACCCTGTATGATCTGGTAAATCTCCTTGGCCAACCGGCCAGCCCCTACGATCAGAACTCTTTTGACCCCGCCTAATTTATATTTTAGATACTTCCTGAACCGGCTAAAACCAAATCTCCATAACGACATTAAAACTATATTAATAAGCCAGCCCATAAAAAGAACAATACGCGAAAACGTAAACTGCCTGTATACGAAAGTAACTGCCATAACAATAATGGCGGAGATAGTGACAGCCTTCAGAATATCGGGAAATTCATCCAATGAAAACCTGTCTTTAAGAATATATAATCCGGTTATTTTGTAAACCAACAGACTAACCAGGGTAATTATTCCAAAAGCGGGTGTATAAAGCGCTAAATCCGGAATACCTTTGTCCGGTATCATATACCCTGAATAAAACCGTAGCCAAAAAGCCAGATAGAAAGCCAAATTGATCATAATGCTATCCATCAGAAGAGCCAGGATCTTTAGGTATATTGGAATTCGTTTATTTTGCATATCTCCTCTATTTAACAGCGTAATATGCTATTATAACTGAAAATACATATATTTCCAAGGATTATTTTAGATATTTAAGCAGTGACTGATACACTTCCTCAACAGTAATAGTAGCCATGCAAGGATAATCCCGGCAGGCATATTCGAAACCAAGATACAAACACGGGCTACAGGGAGATTTAGCGGTCAAGACCGTATGCTGGTCTCCCCAGGGTCCCCATTTCTTTGGATCAGTCGGCCCATGGAGAGCCACCACTGGAGTTTTTACAGCAGCGGCTATATGCATTACTCCGGTATTGCCGCATACCAAAACATTAAACTTTTTTATCAGGGCAATAGTTTCAGCCAGGTCCCACCCAATAGCGACAGCCGGTTCGGGTTTCCATCTTGAAGCTATGCGGGTCACTAACGCTTTTTCCTGAGGACCGCCGGTCAACACGATCTTTCCCCGGCATTCTTCCAGCAATCGTTTGATCAGTTCAACATATTTTTGTTCCGGCCATTGGCGGGGCAATCCATGACCACCGCAGCCTGGATGGATACCGATCAATACCTCCCCTTTGTCTAAATCCCAATCAGCCAATTTTTTATTGACTTTGCCGGCAGTTGTTTTTTGTATCCAGAGTTCAGGGTCTTTTCCGTTAATCGGGATATCGAGAGCCCGTAACAGATCTAAAAAACACTCCACTTCATGTTTACTCGCATCATGTACTACTCTTTTGGTATAAATCCGGTCGCGATACTGGCCTACAGTCTGAAATCCTATTCTCTGTTCTGCACCGGATAAAAAAGCCAGTAAGGGTGAGATCCTTAACCATTGATCGAAATCAATGGCCAGATCAAAATATTCTTTTCGTAATGAACTAATAAAATCCCAGCTTAACCAGGGTTTTTTTATCATTTTTTCCAGATCCAACAGGATCAAGCCATCCAGATAAGGGCAATCTACCAGCACCTCTCTGTTAACCTTAGTTACGATCATTTTTATGCTGGCTTTAGGGTAGGCTTGTCTCAGATTACGAATAGCCGGGGTCATTAAGATCGTATCCCCCATGGCCGAAAGTTTGATCAACAAGATCCTTTCAGGCTGATAGCGAATTGAAGCCAGTTGGATCTTTTGCCTGAACATCCTGCTAAAAATAAACAGCAAAGATCTCCCGGCGTAAGTATCAATGATTTTAAACCATTTATTACCGCGCATAGGTTCCTCAAGTACGGATATCAGGTTATTAGGTTATCAGGAGGAAGAGTATCAGGTTATCAGGTTAATTCCTGATGTCCTGTTAGCCTGATATCCTATTCCTGATTACTTGTTTACCTGATCACCTGTTTTAATTTTTCTTCCAGCAAAGTTGATATCTCTTCCATCCTGCTGGTCCAGCTGTATTTTTTAGCCAACGCTATTCTATTCACTTTGCCAGACGTTTTCTCGGTTAAGGCGAGCTCAATACTTTTAATAAATCCCGCGGGAGAATCAGCCTGGTAAAAATACTCCTTGAATTCCTGTAAGGAAGAAAGAGCGGTGCTAACTACTGGCCGGCCGCTGGCCAGGTACTCAAAAAACTTCATCGGGAACATGTTGCGGGTATATTCATTTAGCTTGTTAGGCAAAAGACAAACATCAAAACCTTTCAGGTAATGCGGCAGATTTTCATAGGGACGGCCTCCCAGGATGTGGATATTAGGGATTTCCTCCAGTTGGGATATCTCGGCTGCTTTTTCACCTTCCCCTACAGCGCCGATCAGGACAATGTTCCAGTCAGGCCTTTCCCGGGCTATAGTCCGCAATAATGTAAAATCCAGTTTATAATTTGAAACCGCCCCAATGAAACCGAGGATCGGATGAGCAATGCCAGCCAGGTCAGCCGGGACAGCCAATCCAGGATCCTGGATCTTTAAGATATGTTCTATATCTGCCACATTGGGCAGGTAACGGACATCCTTGGCCAGCGGCTTTTTAGTATTATATAATTCCAGAGAAGTGACCAGGGTGAGGTCAGCTGTTGCCAGCAATTTCTTTTCCATCTCCAGGATAACCTTACCTGGAATAAGAGGATTAGCCGCAATTTCATCGACACAATGGTAAACCAGAAGTTTTTCTCCCAGTTTCCCTTTAAAATGAACTCCGTTAGGTATATATGACCACAAGATCGGAGCAGGCATGGCTAATTTCCTAGCCAGGCGGCGTAACACAGCGATCATGATCCGGTGATTTATCCAGCGGACCAATCTGAATTTGTAGAACGGCAGGACAATGGGCGAATAGGTGTACAGGTTCTCATTAATTTTGATCGGACCTTGCAGGAACCGTTTCAGACGTCGCCCTATTCTTTTTACATCCTTACTTTGTAATACCGGTTGGCGTAAACCCATAGATTCAATATACAGGACCTTATTTTGCCGGGAAAACCTGGACATAATATGCTGCTGGTTTACCCAATACGGATTATCCCAGTCAGCGCTGGATATGCAAATGATATTTTCATTTTTAATCATGCGATAGCTTCCATAGATCAATTATTTTATTATCTATATAATAAGTCGCTATTATTTTGGAATGCGCCAGTAAAGAGGCATGATTTTTCTGGATAAAACCAAGATCCTCTTCTCTTCTTTCCAGGAGCAGGTGGGTCAAAGACGTTGCTGTTTTAAGTCTACCGGTATTCACTACTGTATCATCAAAAGGGAACTCCCTTAAGTTTGTCTCCAGACACAAGGCCGGAGCCCAGGAGCCGGCTATGGTTCCTTGTGGCACTTTTGTTTGCAGGTCACGCATGGTTTCCTGCACCACAAAATGCGGGTCAATCGCCCACTCCAAATAAGGCGCAAAATCAAGAACCAAAAACAACATAGACAGGACAATTATTACGTTACGTTGTTTGAATTTAACTATCCAATGGGCCGTTTTCCATAATCCGGTTATGATCAGGACCGTAATTAATTCCAGTGCTAATTTAGTGAACAGGGATTGAAAAAACAAATCACGAAAATAAAATAGCATTATGTACCGGAAAATAAAATACGCGCTAAACAGCCAGATCCCGCTAAACCAGAAAGAATGCCCGACAGGAACCAGGAGTTGCCGCCGGAACCTATATAAAAATCCGCAAACTAGTAACACGGTGGGAACAAAGAGGATCAGATAATATGCGGTTGTAGTATAAGAAAAAAGCATCAGGGATACTATTCCCGCGACCAGCCAGACTCCCGCCACTTTATCCAACTCCCCAAATTCTCGATACCATCTTACGACTAATAACGCGCCAGTGGTTAGTGCCGGAGCGTAAGCAAAATACTCGGCATTAAACACTTTATACACCTGGCTAATGTGTTTTGGGCTGATCCTCGATATAAAGATATGATAAAAATTAAAAAACTTCTCCGGATCGGGCCAAACCAGGGAGACCCACCAAAACACTGCCACCGACGCAACTCCAGCAAAAAACAATCCTGCTTTTGGCCACATACCATGGTGCCGTTGCCGCCATAACATCCAAGCTATAACCGCCATAAAATGCAAAGCCAAGGACTTAGAGAGTAGCGCTAACACGAAACACATCCCGGCAAAATAAAAATCCCTTTTTTTGCCCTGATCAATAAAGAAAAGAGCTAATATAAGGAAAAACAGCATTGGTATTTCGCTAATAAAAAGGCGATTATACATAAGATAGAAATAAGAAAAAATTATCATAAAACCGCTCATTAAAGCGGTCGTATAATCATATTTTTTCCTGACTAAATTGAAAATTAGGAACAAGGTCAAAAGACTGAAGAAAACAGCGCAGACGCGCATACTCCCGTATTTTAAACCTATAGACTTAAAAGCTATGTAATTTATCGCCGACATAACCGGACTGACAAAATGGTAATTATAGTCATCCATGGACCAGTTATCAAAGAGTATCTTATTCCTGGCATTATGGGCATAGAATCCCTCATCCGTGAAAGGTCCTCTACCCCAGCTCAGACCAATAGGAGCATCAGCAGAAAGATGGATAATCCGCAAACCCGCGAATAAGATCATAACTATGACCAAGGCAAGCGCTTTTTTCACTGTTTCAACATTTCCTTTACTTTTTGCCAGGCGTCTTCAACTTTGATCATCTCCAGGCACTTAATTGCCTTGCACTCTATTTGCTGGTAGTTATAACAAGGTGAACAGGCCATTTCTTTCCTAATCACTACATTGTTTTTTCCCCAGGGATAATTTTTCCACCATAAAGTAGGACCAAAAATCGCCAGCACCGGGGTTTTAACTGCAGTCGCTAAATGCATCAGCCCGCTGTCATTGGAAATAAACAGGACACTCCTCTTGATCAAAGCAGCGGTTGTCTTTATATCTGTATCACCGGCAATTATAACCGGCTTTTTGCGCATGAACTTAGCCATCTCTTCGGCGGCATACCGTTCTTCAGGACCGCCAAAAACGATTACTTTAGCCTTAGGTATGGTTAAAATATGATCACAAAGCGAGGCAAACTTCTCCCTGGACCAGCGTTTAGCGGAACCTATGGACAAACCGCTGCCAGGATGCACCCCGATCAGCAGATCTTTAGGCGAGACACGGTTCTTGAGCAGAAAATCATTGGCTAATTCTTCTTCCAGGGGAGTGGTATATATAAACGGCACTTTTTCATTAGCCCGGCGTACGGTCAATCCGATAGCCCTGACCAGATCGAGATTATATTCTATTTCGTGTTTCTTTTCCGTGATCGGGACCTGGTGAGAATATAGCCAACCGCAGGTCTTTCCTTTATAACCTACGCGATAGCGAGCCCCAGTCAGCCAGGAAAACAAAGCTACTTTAAAGCTTTTATCCAAAAAAGAGGTAATCACCAGATCCAACCGGCTTTTCTTAAAATGCTTTAAAATCTTCAGCCAGTAAAAGATATTCTTCCTATTTTTATTGATAATAACTATTTCATCGATCTCTTTACAACCCTCTAACAAGTTTGCCGCCGTAGTACTGGCCACTAAGAGAGCTATATGGCTTTCTGGAAAATCCCTTCTCAGTGCCCGTAAAACCGGGGTATAAAGAATAAGATTGCCGATTCCTGTAGTGGAAATAGCTAAAATATTCCTAATGCCATGTTTTTGCACTTTCCCTCCTACAAAATACTAAAATTGTTTAGTTTTCGGCAAACAAACTGTATCTCTGTATTCTTTAATTCCGGGAACATAGGCAAAGAGAGCACTTCCCGCGATATTTGTTCTGATATCGGAAACCGGCCCTTTTTGTAAAATAAATCACGATAAGCTTCCTGCAGATGTATAGGTATGGGATAATGGATCGCTGTACCGACACCTTGCCGGCGCAAATACTGCTGCAATTTCTCCCGGCAGGTTGACCTGACCACAAATAAATGATAGACATGATTCCGGCCGGTACTGGTTAACGGTAATAATAAATTATCTTGCTTAATTTTATCATTATAAAAAGCGGCAATTTGCCGTCTGTGAGTATTCCATTTTGCCAGGTGTTTGAGCTTAATCCTTAATATGGCTGCCTGTATTTCATCCAAACGGCTATTATAGCCTTTAATGGCAAACTCATATCTGTCCTTACGACCATAATCGCGCAATAATAAGAGTTGCTGATACATTTGTTTATTATTAGTGACAACCATTCCACCGTCACCATATGCGCCTAAATTTTTAGTCGGATAAAAACTATAACACCCTAGATCCCCTATAGTTCCCGCCATCCGCCACTCACCATCCGCCATTCGCTGTTTAGCGCCATGTGCTTGCGCACAATCCTCAATAACCTTTAACTTGTATTTCCTGGCTAAACGCATCAGCGGAACCATATCGCACATCTGCCCGTAAAGATGTACTGGCAGGATAGCCTTTGTCCTGCCGGTGATAGCCTTTTCTATTTTGTTCACGTCAATGTTAAAATCCCGCGGATCAACATCAACTAACACCGGTTTGGCCCCGCAATAAGAAATGCCCAAGACAGAAGCTATATACCCAAAAGCACAGGTTATTACCTCATCATTTTTCTTAAGACCACAGGCTTTCAGTGACAGGAATAAAGCATCAGTGCCAGAATTTACGCCAACGGCATATTTCACGCCTAGGTATTCGGCAAATTCTTGTTCCAGGCTTTTTACTTCTGCGCCTAGAATATAACTGGAACTTTCAAAAACCCTACTAATAGCCTGAGCCAACTCTTGTTTTATCTGCTGGTATTGCTTTCTTAAATCCATCACCGGGATCATACTGGCTCCTCTAAGCTCTTTTCCTACCAATACTTATTTTTATTTTTTGAATAATACTCAAAAGATTTTTTAAGGCCTTCTTCGACGCTTACTTTTGGTTCCCAACCAGTAACCTTTTTAAATTTTTCCCAATTAGCCACATAGTCCCCGATCTCTATTTTTTGCGCTTCCTGTGGATAAGCGACGATCTCATATTCCCCCCGACCATAGGTATTGATCATTTTCCTTACCAAGTCTTTCAGCGATACAGGCGTCCCGCCGATATTATAAACTTCACCATTAGTTTTTTCCGAAGCCATGGCTAACAATAGCGCTTCTACCACATCATCAACATAATTCGTATCCCGCACCTGAGTTCCCGTACCGAATATCTTTACTTTCTGCCCGTCTATCAGCTGACGAATAAACCAATTAATAATACCCTGGCGGTGATGTTTCATCTGGTGCCGCGGGCCAAAAGTATTGGTCAACCTTAATGAACACGACCGGATACCGTAGACATTATTATATAAGATATGATACCACTCCCCGGCAATATTATTAATACCATTCACATCAGTCGGGTGCATCAGGTGTTTTTCATCCACCGGCAGGTAGTCAGCCTTACCGTATTGGCCACGAGTACCGGCAAATAGGATCTTCACCTGCGGATTATATTTCCGGCATGATTCCAAGATAGAAAGCTGGGCCACGCAATTTATCTGCAGATCGGTAAAAGGATCCTTCATACTGTCAGTATGGCTCAAGGTCCCGGCCAAATTAAAAATGTAATCATGCCCTTGCACCAGGTAATCCATGCTGGATTGATCCCGGACATCAGAGATGTTCACCGTGAGTTTATCTTCTAAACCATGAATATTAAAAAGATTACCTCCATATTCCGGTATAAGCGAATCAACCAAAACCACTTTAGCACCGTATTCAACTAACCGGTAAGCCAAAGTACTGCCTATAAATCCCAATCCGCCGGTGATCATTGCTTTTTTGTTGTTGAACGATCTGGATAGATCTGTCATAGTTTACTCCTTTTGATGACTGGACAATATCTCTATCCGGGTTTCTCCCAGATTATCGCAAGGATTACAGTAGCCATAATCCTGGCATTCAACGGTTACCCGATCTTCGCCCAAGCCTGCGTCCAATACATTTCCCAAGGTATCTTTTTGGCGCAGCATTTTAGAAACGCATAAAAACTTTCTCCCATCCGGGGCAATAAGATAAATACGCCTAGTACAATGGACCTTTTTCCTGAATTTCAGGCTAGAACTGTCATCCTGCAGATACTGATCATCATCGATATACACATACCACCGATGACGGTTAAATTCTGCCTTGGCTTTAGCCACAAAATCAAGTTGTTTAGTCCAGCCTACCATATGAATGCTGCCGGCAAACTTACCTGCTGCCCGAATGGAATTTATCTTACCAATAAACTTGTCCACCGGGCCGCTTACCGGATGATAAGTCCCAAAAAAAACCACCCGGCGTTTACAGTTTTCGATGTAGTCCTGCATATCAGCGCTAAAATTTGAATATATCTTTACTTTTATTTGAGGAGAGATAGCGTTTAACAGCTTTACCAGATCAGGATATAAGAATGGTTCCCCGCCGGTAAAGATCACATTTTTACCGGTCTTATTAATAAATTCTGACCATTTTTGCCAAGATAGCGACTGATATTGATCCGCTTTTGATTCCGGTAAATTATGGCTATGGACACAATAAGCACAGTTTAAATTACAACGTAAAGTGGGATATATCCTCAACCACCCGTCAAAACCGGATGGCCAGATCTTTTCTCTAACTTTAGCCAGACTATGTTTTATTTGCCTGATAAACATTTTTCAAATACCTTGATCGTATTATTTACCATGCTTTCAACGCTAAATAAGGCCTGGGCCTGCTGTTGCGCTGCTTGGCCGATTCTATTCATTACCGCTGGATCCTGTAGCACCTTACTCACGGTCAAGCTCAATTCCCTGATCTCCCCCCGTCCGACAAGGAATCCGTTCTTACCGTCATCGATCACACCGGTCAATGATCTCAAGCGGGAAACAACGACTGGTTTGCCATAAGCCATGCCTTGGATAATAGTCAGATCATATCCATTTTCCCTGATCGTGGAATTCACGAACACATCGGCCAAATGGAAATATTTCCCCAATTCTTCATAAGGCACGGAACCGGCAAATATCACTTTGCCCACCAGACCCAGTTCAGAAGCAAGATTTTCCAGGTAATCCCGGTATTCACCATCACCTACGATCAATAACCTGGCATCAGGGACATTCATTATAATTTCAGGCAAAGCTTGCAGAATAATATGCAGCCCCTTTTCTCTCTTTAACCGGGCTACGCTGAGAATTATCTTATCGCTGGCGGCAAACCCAAGTTTTTTCTTCAAATTAATGTCGGCAGACGCAATTTTAGTATCAATACCATTAAAAACCGTAAATACTTTATTCTCAGGTAAAAAATAGAATCTTTTGATCAAATGATTTTGCTCATGACTGGTGGCAATGATAGCTCTAGCCCGGGCTACCATACCCATATCCCGTATTATATATGTACCTATATAGTACACCGCGGCCGCCAGGGTTTTCAGGCTAAACCCCAGGTTAAATCTGGTTTTAAGTTCGTTATAGAAAATTCCGTGAAAAATAATTACTACCGGGACCCCGCTCCTTTTATGGGCAGGAGACTTGAGCAAACCAAAAGCTCCGGCGCTTTCACTGCAAACAATATCAAAAGGATGCTGAGTCTGCAGTTCCCGGAATTTTTTTACGCTTTGGCTGTACCATTTTTGGGAATATTTACCCGGCTTGGTACCGGCTAAGTAATGAACCACTATCCCGTCCATAGTTTCTGTAAGCTTATTGGTTTTATGACCGGTAGTGATGATCGATACCTGGTGTCCCTGTTGGACCAAACCTCTAGCCAGCAGATCCGTATGTACTTCCATGCCACCTATACTATGCGCTAAAGTTGTTCTGGTAAAGATGCAGATATTCACCCTGGAGACCTCCATGAAAAGCTGGAAACTGGATTCAGGCTATTGCTAAAATAAACTGTATTGATATGTTATCAGGCAACTACCCTGGTAGTTCTTAGAGGTTTAACAGGGTCATCCCTTTGACGTTAGCACTCCGCAAACTTTTTCATACTCTATTTTGATCTTTTCCCAAGAATATTGTTGCATTATCGCGGCAGCGCTATTTCCCAGTTTATTACGATAACCAGCGTCCTTGACCAATTTAAAGATCTTATCCTGCAATTCACCGGGATTTTCCGGATTCAGCAATAGCAAACCAGTTTCCCCATCCTTGATCAATTCCGCAGCTCCGGCTAAACGGCTGGTAATTACTGGCAATCCACTGGCCATAGCTTCGGTAATTACCAGACCAAAAGGCTCTAATTTTGTCGGTAAGACAAAAATATCACTGGCAGCGTATAGTCGGGCTATATCTTGTCGCGACCCGAGAAAACAAACCTGGTCATTTATATTTAATTTATTGATTAATCTAAGATACGGATCAGGACTATCCCCACCCACTATGAGCAATTTGACCGGGGCATTTTGCATAGGTAACGCGATCGCCTCCAGGAGTGTCCTTAATCCCTTGCGTTTAAATTCGTTAGCAGTGAAGAGCAATAAAACATCAGTATCGGAAACGCTCAGTTCCTGGCGCAATCCCTGCCGGAACCTGTTCCTGTTTTCAGGCGTAAATTCTTCGATATTAACCCCATTGTATACTACCGTTATATCATTTTCCGGAACATGATAATATTTAATCAAGTCATTCTTGGTTATCCGAGAAATACTGATTATTTTTTTATAATTACCTTTTCGCAGAGCGGTTTTTTCCAGAAAAAGCGCAACATGATGGAACGGATTAAACCAATATTTCAATAGTTCTACTATATTTTTCTTTTTCATTTCTACCCAAGCCCGATGACAGCTGTGAGCTACCAGGATATCAGCCTTGAACACATCTCCTAAAGGACCGACCACCAATTCATAGGAATTATTTTTCAGCTTTCGGGCACAGAATATTACAAAGCTCAGAACTTTTAAGAAAAACGGCCAGATAATTATTTTTACCTGATGAAAGGTAATATTGGATCTAGCCAAAGGGATATCCCATTGACTGGTATAAATATGTACCTTATGATCCTGGCTGAATTTTTCCGCCAATTCCACGACACAACGCGAAACTCCGCCTTTTTTGCTATACGACCGGGTGATGAAGGCAATATTCAATCCGCTCCTCTTTCCAGTAAAAAAATGGCTTCGGAAGCCAACATATTAGGCCAGACAGGAAACGGCATTTTGTGCCGACCGATCAGAAAAACGCTGTCCCGGATACGAAAGCCACGGGCTCTGGTTATCCTATTAAAATCCTTTATCGATAATTGGTGAATGTGGCCGGTACTATACCAGTCATATCCATAGAGAAGTTTTTGGGGCATCCTTCCCCTAAAGAGCAGTTCCAATCTTTGCCAGAGAAAAGCGAAATTGGGAAAAGAGATTATCTGGAACCGGGCGATCCTTTTCATTTCCTGCAGCAATATTTCCGGATTCATGACCATCTGAATAGTAACATTACAAATAGCAAAATCAAAAGAATTATCAGGGATGTTGGTTAAAGCGACATCAATACGGCCTTGACTAGCAGGCAAACCGCGTTTAACGCAAATGTTTACCCCGCTTATCGCTATTTCTATACCTGAAGGAGAAATCTTTTTCTTATTTTTTAAAATTTGTAATAATGAGCCGTTGCCGCACCCCAGATCAATGACCTTGGCTTGGTTCGAGATCCATTTTTCAATATATGGGTATTCCGGCCGGGTAGCTATTTGATCATTATCCCAGATGTAATTCCGGTTATCTCCCATTGTGCCACCTTTTCTTGATCATATCCAGGAAAGCATCTGTCTGCTCAACTTTAAGCAGTGAGATCAAGAGCAAATAAAGAACAATTATCACCAGGCCAACTATACTCAAGCTTAAAATTTGCCCAAAGAAAGTATTTTGAGCGAAGAAAGCACTGATCCTAGACAAACAAAATACTCCTGCTCCTACCGCGATCAGCCCGGAAATAATAGTTTTTACAAAATCAATGGCTAATTGCTTTAATTTTAATTTACCGATCTTTCTCTGTAAATAGATCAATAATAACCCCATCTGCACCATCGCGGCTATGGAACTGGCCAGGGCCAGCCCGTTTTGGGCCATGAACGTGATCAACAACAGGCTGAGGACAATATTACTAACCACCGCGGTTATAGCCAGTTTGACCGGAGTTTTAGTATCACTAAGAGCGTAAAAAGCCCTGATCAAAACATAATTCACAGCCAAAGCAAAAGTACCGATAGCAAAATACACCAAAACACCAGAAGTCAAAATTGTCGCCTGATGGTTAAAAACTCCCCTTTCAAAGAGGAACTTGATCACCGGCAAACTAAGAAAAACCAAACCGATAGTCAAAGGTACGGTAATGATCAAACATACCCGGATCGCTTTAGAAACTATCTCCCTGAATTTTTCATGCTCATTTAAGGCTATATGCCAGGATAAACTGGGGAAGATCGCGGTTGAGACAGCAACCCCAAAAACACTGGGCGCTATCTGGTTAATAAGATTGGCATAATTCAAGGCTGATATGCTGCCGGCTGAAAGCTCGGAAGCCAGTATTTTACTGATCACAATATTCAATTGGTTGACAGAAAGTCCCAGGATCAAGGGGAACCAGAGGATCCCTATCTTCTTTATCCCTTCCTGTTCAAAACTAAAATGCGGCAAGTAACGTAATCCCTTTCTATTCAAGAGCGGCAGGTTCATGACCGTGATACATACGCCGCCCACGAGCGAACCGATCACTAGGGAATAAATATCTAAGAACGGAGCCAACAATATCATACATACTATATTAGCGGTATTTAAAATAAGCGGTTGCAAAGCCGGGACAGTAAAATGATGATAAGAATTAAGAATAGCGCCAAATAAAGAAGCAAGTCCGAGGAAAATAATAGCCGGGAAAAATAAACGGGTAAGTTTGATAGTTAGGTCTAAGGTCTCGCCTTTAAAGCCTGGGGCAACGATATGGGTCAGGGCAGGAGCAAAGATGATGCCAAATAAGGCCATCAGGATCAGGGCGACAAGAAGGATATTAAAGATACCAGAAGCCAGCTTTTGCGCTTCATGTTCCTGCTTTTTAGCCAGGTATGTAGTGTAAACAGGAATAAAAGCACTGGTCAGCGCACCGCCGGCGAGTACATCCCTGAGCAGCTCCGGAATATTTGAAGCGACGAAATAAGCGTCAGTTTTATTAGTCGCGCCAAATTTCGCCGCCAGGATAAAACTGCCTATAAAGCCAAACACTTTACTGGCTAAAGCTATAACCGTGATCATGACCGTAGCACTGGCAATGACCTTTTTTGGTGCACCCTGATCTGTTATTGGCTGGTTATCGGAAATATCCATATTTTTAAATTATATCACAAAGGAGGAGAATTGGGAAGGTTTTTGGCAGTTTTTTGGTAGAATACAGCGGTGAGGATAAGGCCTAGTAAACCGCTTACTATGTTCAATATGATATCCCGGATATCCCCTACCCTGCTGGGAATAAAATATTGGATGATCTCATCCAAGGTCCCTATGAAGCTGACAGTCAGGAATGTTTGCCAATAAAGAAGGATAGACAACCGATCTATCAAATACATCTTAAACACCAGGAAACTTAAAAAGCCATATTCCAGCAGGTGGATCCTTTCTTCAGGGATATTCAATATCTTAAGACCGTAGCCATATAAGCAAAAGATAGACAAAGCCAGGGTCCATTGTTTCCAGGTAGGCTTGATCTTTACTAGTATGACCATCAAGTAAGCTATAACGGCTATAAGCATAAGATCGGTCAACAGACTGAATTTCAGGCCTATCAATGTCTTTAAAAAATTCAAAACCGGTCTCATGACCGGTAAGGTTAAGTAAATTAAAGCCACATAGCTTATAACTAAAATTATCCTATTTTTCCTGTTTATTCTTGAATTCAGCATATTCCTTCTCAATATAATTTTTGAGTTTTTGTTTAAAAATCTCTTTATCGAATTGCTGAGCGTGTTTTCTGATTCGCCCGCTGTCAAAGGCTATACTTTGCATTTCTTTAACTGCTGCAACAATAGCCATTGGGGTTTGTTCTTCAAAAAAAACCCCGGTTACGCCCGCGCTTACTGTTTCCAAAGCTCCCCCCGCGGCATAGGCCACTACTGGCCGGCCGCTGGCCATAGCTTCTACGGGAGCGATACCAAAATCCTCTTCCCCAGGAAAGATGAAAGCCTGACATTTGGCGCAATGTTCATTGACCACAGGGTCGGCAACTTTTCCCAGGAATCTTATATTTTGTTTGGCTATCTTCTCTAAATGAGCTTTATCCGGGCCTTCACCGATGACCACCAGTGGCAATCCTAATTGATTAAAGGCCTGAACGACAATATCTACTCTTTTGTAGGTGTTCAGCCTAGATACCAGCAGATAATAATCGCCTAATTGTTCAGTGATACTAAAACGATTGGTTTCGACAGGAGGATAAATAATCACTGAATCCCGGTGATAGCTATTTTTTATCCGGTCCTGAATGAGTTTAGAGATAGCTATAAACCGGTCAACCCGGCTGCTTGTCTCCAAGTCCCATTTCTTAAGCTGACGGATGAAGACCTTAAGTATTAGTTCGGCCCACCAGGGGATATTTTCCCTTTCGATATACCGTTGATAGCTCCAGACCCAGCGCATGGGAGTATAACAATAGCAGAGGTGTAGGCAGTGAGCATCATGTTTAGCCGCTTTGGCCCAACCGCTGGAAGACGAGAGTATTAGATCGTAGCCGGTAAAATCAAAGCTTTCTATTGCTCTAGGGAAAAACATCAGATACTTCTTAAAATGCCTTTTCATCCAGGGGAAGCCTTGCATAAATGAGGTCCGGATATCCATTTTTTTAAATGATCCGGGCATCTCTGATGGTAAATATACAGAAGTATAGACTGGAGCCTCGGGAAATAATTCGTGTAGTACCTCTACCACCCTTTCCGCTCCACCGTATTGGTTTAGATAATCATGGACGATCGCAATTTTCATCTAATTTTTAGCTTTCAGTTGTATTTTATATACCGCCGCGTTCACTCCGGCTAATATCCAGAACAGCATGGAAACTTTATCATCGAAAATATTTGTATCAAAAATTCCCTGGATACTGAACCAGATCCACATCAATATGAAACATAATCCCAGGATACTTAACCCAGCGTCATTGCTCTTATAAGTCCGATAGGAGATCTTCAAGCCCTGCAATATCACCATGAGCAACGCAGCCAATCCCAAGATCCCAGTCTCCGCCCAGACCTGCAAATAATTATTATGTGCCGGAACAGCTATATATGAGGGAGAATTAAAAGCTTCCAATCCATAATCATAATTAGCTAATCCTACGCCTGTGATAGGCCGGTTAATAATGATTCTTAAAGCCTGTTGCCAGATTATTAACCTTGATTGGGCTGATGGTTCCTTGGCCAAAGAAGCAATGCGGTCATTAAAAGCCTGGCTGAAATTGCCAAACAGGGTTCCGGCCAAAATAAGCACGACCGATACGATCAATACGATGTAGAGAACTTGTTTCATTTTATTAGCCATACTAAAATAGGTGACTACCACTGTTATTAAACTTAACCAGGCGCTACGCGCGAAAGTCAATACCATGGTTATAAAAAACACAAAAGCTGACAGAGCATACATTTTTTTGATCTTATCATCGCGGGACTCCTGGTAAAGCAGTGGTACAAAAACCAGGCTTAATCCGGTACTTAAGGTAAAAGCGGAAACGGCAATGAAAGTACCAAAGGGACGTACCCAATACTGCCAGATATCAGGCATCCAATAGAACCAGTTCATCTTATTAGAGAACATATTCTCGCCAAGCGCGGCCTGCAGAGCCCCTGGGCCGGTAAATATTCCCACTAATCCTTTGTGCGCATTGACATAATTAAAAATGCGGTTAAACCCGGCAAAAAATTCCAGGAGCCCGAGTAAAACCATAGGCAATGCCGCCCAGACAGCGATTTTTAGCAAATCCTTGGCTTGAACTGTATCCTTAATCGTCCCAGAGGTAATAAAAAATAGCATGATCGGTACCGACCATTTCAACAAATATTTAAAAGAAAGGATATAATCCACGGCGACAGTCAAGGAAAGGATCATGGCCAAGATCAGGACTACCGGCCAATACTGCCGCCCGGCTATTTTCCTGTTATGTCCATATCTACCCTCACTAAACAACCAGATAAAGAACAATATAACGGCTAACACCTGGGCTACGGACAAATAGATTCCCGGGCGTAATGGAAAATAAATTTGCCAGGGTGCCAGTAACAGCAACAGACATAATCCGTTATAGATAATTTTTTGCAGTCGCTTTTCCATCATCAGATAGCTTCTTTATAAACTTTAATATGTTCCCGAACCGCGGTATCCCAGCTAAACTGTAACACCCGTTGGAATCCTTTCTCCCGTAATTCTCGGCGCAGGTTTTGGTCGGTCAATAATCTATCAATAGCCTGGGCCAATCCCGCTCTGTCAAATGGATCGATGATCATAGCCGCATCTCCGGAAACCTCGGGCACTGAAGTGGCATTGGAGCAAACAACAGGTGTGCCGCAAGCCATAGCTTCCAATATCGGCAAACCAAATCCTTCATAAGATGAAGGAAACACCAGCAAGCCCGCTTGCGTATAAAGCGCTGGCAGGTCCTCTTCCAGCAAGTAATCAGTGAAAACTATTTTTTCTTCCATCTTCAGAGCTTTGATAGTTTCATAGATTTCAGTACGTCGAGGATCCCTACGGCCGGCGATGACTAATTTATATTGCTGGATCGCTCTGGTCTGGCTAAAAGCCGTGATCAGAGCGGGAATATTTTTTCTCTTTTCATGATTGCCAACGTATAAAATATATTTTTCCGGAAGATCATACTTTGCTAGTCGTAAAGAAGGGTCTTTGACCGGCTGATATTTGTTATCCACCGCGGGATAAATCACTCTTATTTTTGATTCTGGCACATGGATAGTGCGCATAATATCCTGCTTACTATAAAGAGAATCAGTGATGATCAATCTGGCCTGCCGGCAGGCAAAACCGATCATGTACGCCGCGTAGAACCTGGCCAGAATATTCGGGCAGGCTCCGGGAAATTTAAGATAGATCAGGTCGTGTATCGTAACGACAAAAGGAATTTTTTTCCCTAAGGCGACATTAAAATTCGGGAAATGTACCAGATCTGGTTTTAAAGCAGATAAATAGTAGGCTAACATGACCTGCTCTTTTAAACCATATATTCTGGTCCGGCTCAATGGATGCATTAATACCGAATGCTTAAGCAGGCCTAAATACCTCTCATCTCCGGTATTCAGGAATAGTGTCGGTTGGATATCTTCATACGGGGCCAGCGAGTCCATTTTTTCGCTTATATTCTGGATATAGCGCCCAATGCCGGAATTGCCCAGCATTCTGGCATCTATGAAAAGTTTCATACTTTTTCCTTTATGTTTAAATCGGTGTAATCTGCTTCCGAAATCTGTGTAATCCTGATTGAAAGGATCCCGGCGGTAATCCAGAAGAATGGCAGCATATGCATTGCGTAAGTCAATCCGTTAATAATGATCCCAATAAATGAGGCAAAAGCCCCGATCGCGATGATCATTGATTGCCGGTCTTTTGTGGACCGAATATTCCGCAATCCCTGTTTGATTACAGCATGAATCAGGCATAAAAAGCTTACTAATCCAAAAAGCCCTGTTTCTATGGCCAGGTCACTTATAAAATTAGAAGAAGTAGCGGCAACAATTGGGGGCAACTCAGTCAAACTAATATCTTTATTATCATATTTTTTTTCCAGTATCACAAAAG
Organism: bacterium; assembly: GCA_028716025.1. The sequence goes on from JAQUQP010000014.1 coordinate 19,196, forward strand.
CGTTACCCAAACCCCGGCCGACAAAAGGATGCTCCCAAAAGGCATCCAGCGCGGCCAGATTACTCTGGTAACGAATATCTCTGGTTGGATCCGAGGCGCTGAATAGTGAGGTGGCCCTTTCCTGTACAATCTCTTCTACGCTTGACTTATATTTAGTCGGAATAAGCCTGGACATGGTAGTCAGTGCTATTGAGATCATACCCACTACAACTAAAAATACCAGGGTAGCCCGGATTATATCTGTCTTATAAATGTTTTTTACATTAAAAAAATATACTATTATACCCATGCTAACCATCATACCCAGCCAGGAACCCCGGCTCATGTTCGGGATAATATTAGCTATAATCAGGGCAAAAATGATCCAGAACCTTACCTTCTTAGTAGCTAACAGTAGAGCAAAAACAAAACCAAACACAAAAACCAGGAATAAACCGAATTCATTGGGTTCAGCGAAAAATGAGGTCGGCCGGACAAAATGATAGGTCAAATTACTTAAACTGTTTGGGATCACGTGCAGAATAAGCAGGATACTGTAGAGACAAGCAGCATACGCAGAAACAACAATAATACTGGACAATGACACCAGAATATTCTTATTTTTGATAATATTAATAATGGCTAACATTAATAAAATATAAATGGACAACAGGAATAATTGCTTGATCAAAACCGCTGGATAAATACAATTTATAAAAGATAAAATCAAACTTAACATGAACAAACACAAAATACCGCCGTATCCTTTGGGCAGGAACAGTTTACTCCCTTCTCTTATAGTATGGATCACCAACACTATCATTAAAGTAAGCAATACGACCTGATAAGCTTTAATATGAACAGGCCCGATCTCATATAATGATAAAGTGCCAAAACCGGATAGAAATACGGTCCATAATATTCCCTGCTTCGGTTTGTCAACTAAGTAATCGAATAACAGGACACACCCCGCTATCAGCAGCCCTGTTTCGAGGGACTTGAAGATCACTGTGTATATAGTTAAGATCATCAAACCCAGGTAAAATATTATGTTTTTCCAATTCTTGTCCAAGAGAATCACTTAAACTCCGTTACTTCCTGGTATATGGCTAAAGTTTTTATAGCTGTCTTTTCCCAAGTAAATTGCCTAGCCCTGGCTAAGCCTTTAGCTACCAATCCTTTTCTAAATTCCTGGTCATTTATTAATCGCCCAATAGCGGCGGCGATCTCTTTGGCATTTTCAGGATCAATCAGCGATGCCGCTTCACCAGCTACTTCCGGCATAGAATAGACATTGGAAGTTATCACCGGAGCACCACAGGCCATGGCTTCTAGTATCGGCAACCCAAAACCCTCATATAGGGAAGGAAACGCAAAAATACTGGCCCCATTATATAAATAGACTAATTCCTCTTCCGGTACATACCCGGTTAAAATAATATCTCCCGTAGCAACCTGTTCCTGCAATTCCTCAGAATAGAGCTCTCCTCTATTGCCGACAATGACCAGTTTTAGATCATTTTGTTCTTCTTTCACTTTTCTAAAAGCCTGGATCAGACGGATCAGGTTTTTGCGAGGGTCCATGGTCCCGACAAATAAAATATAGTGAGTTTGGATATTATATCTTTGTAGTACTTTATTAATTTCCGCTTTATCCTGTATTATCCTGTATTTTTCTGAGACACCTTCATAAGTGACTATGATCTTCCCT
>JAQUQP010000015.1 GCA_028716025.1 bacterium
TAATCGTGTTGAAAGATAAGAAAGGCCAAGTTATCGGAACCCTTAGTGCGATCAGGGAATTTTCCAAGACTGGTAAGATCATTGAAGAGCTGGATAACTCCAGGAAAGAATTGCGTCAGAAGATCGAGGAAATGCAGTTGTTACACAGGACTACCATGGATCGGGAAAAACGGATCATCGCTTTGAAAGAGCAGGTCGATACCCTAAAACAGGAACTGGCTAGAGATAAGGGCACTCAAACTATATGAGAATGGTCAGCCTCAGAGAAAAAATGCTGGTAAATAACTTATTATTGACTTGCGTGATCCTGGTCACGGTCAGTATTTATACTTACTATTCCGTCTCTTCTATCCGCAAACAGACTATTGCGGAAAACCTTCATGGCCGGGCTTTGATCATCGCCAGTAATATGGCTAAGGAGATCAAGGAAGAGGCAGATAACTTGTCAGAATTGTCACGCAGTTTCAATTTTACGCTGCCACTGCAGCAGGCCAATGCCGCTTATGGCAACATCCCGGACCGACAACATTATTTTGCCGTCCAGGACCAACAATGGTTGGCTTTACCGCCAGAATCACCGCTGGTTAGAAAATATACCGGATCACCGGCCGGGAATTATTTAAAAAGATATGCCGACATAATGGATAAAACCAGTGAGGTATTTGTCACTGACCGGTTTGGCGGCTTGGTAGCGGCCTCGAGGAAGACCTCGGATTTTTACCAAGGTGATGAAGAGTGGTGGAAAAAAACTTTTAACGACAATACGGAAATCCCATACATCGGGCAGATTGAATTTGATGAATCGAGCCAAACCTGGTCCATACCTATTTGTTTGCCGATCAGAGATGACCATGGCAATATTACTGGCGTGTTGAAAGAAGTTTTTAATATTAAGAATGAATTGGAAGGGATGGAAGCTCTGAACAATATTCCCGGGAGCGCCGCGGTATTGACCGATCAGGCCGGTAATATTATGATCAGGGACTTGCGAAAGAGGGCTATCGGTATTGCTTTTAACCGGGAAGTGAAAGAACTAATCGTGTCCGGAGATAGATCCTGGGTCATAGGTTCAGATATTAATAACCACAACGCGATAATCACTTGCGCGGTGGTTAAAAATGATATTTTGCAGGCTAATCAATTACAATGGATGATCTGTTTATCCCAGGAAACAGCTATTGCTTATGCCCCGATCAGGCAGATGTTCGCCAGGCAGTTCGCGTTGGCTGCGGGATTGTTGCTGGTACTGATACCTTTCAATGTTTTCTTTAGCCGCCGGATCGTTGATTCTATCGCTCAACTGCAGCAAGCGATGCAAAGGGTATCTACCGGGGACCTGAATTACCGGCCTTGTATAAAAACCGGGGATGAGATCGAACAATTAGCCCAATCTTTTAATTGGATGATCACCGACCTAAAGACGGCTCATCAGGAAATAACCGACCGGAAGTTATTCTTTGAGAATATTATTAATAATATGAGCGATTCATTGGTAGTTTTGCATAATGACGGCACTATCCGGGAAGTAAACAATATAACTTTAAAACTATTGGGATATACCCGGGAGGAACTTACCAATAAGACAGTTGATATCTTATTCCAGGAAGGTGAGAGCGTCGAGATCCTGGCTGACCTCATAACTAAGACTAAAAGAAGCCCGACCAGCAGCGTGATCGTGAAATATCGCACTAAAACTCTGGTACCCATCCCGATCAGCCTTTCCTGCACAATGGTGCGGGACAAGAAGAATGAAATTGACGGCATGATCCTGGTAGGGACCGATCTACGGGAAAACCTGCAGTTGATCGAAGAGCTTAATAATTCCAAGACCGCTCTGGAACAATATAACCTGACCCTGGAAGAAAAGATCAGGGAACGCACCAAAGTCTTGGAACAGGCACTACAGGAAGCCAAGGAATCCAGGGAAGTGATGCTTTCACTGTTGGAGGATTTTGAAGAAAACCGGAAAGAAATGGAAGCTATGCAAGGGAAGTTATTGGAGTGGAATGAAAAAATCTCGGTGTTAGTTGAATCATTGAACGAAGGCGTGATTATGCTGGATGAAAATGGTAAGATCGCGGTGAGCAATGAAATGGCCAGACACCTGCTGGAATGTAAGGATGATGACAAAGACTGCGCCAAAGCTTTGGAAATATTGACTAATGCGGGTTTGGATTTGAGTTTGGTGGAATCATGGGAAAAAAGCAAATTGATCAGTAAGGAAGTAAAATTGGGAGAAGACCCGGGCCGGATCTTGCACTTTGATATTGCTCCTGTTTTTAAAGAGGGCAAAGTGATCATCGGGCTGGCTTTGGCGTTCCGGGATGTAACCAGGCAAAAAGAAACAGAACGCTTGAAAACCGAATTTATTTCCACGGTATCCCATGAATTAAGAACCCCGATCACTTGTATACGCGAGTCTATAGCCCAGGTAGTGGAAGGGATAAAAGGGGAGATCAACCCGGGGCAGAAAGAGTTTTTGCAAATTGCCACGGATGAGATCGACCGGCTTACCAGGATCATTAATGATCTGCTCGATGTTTCCAAGATCGAAGCGGGTAAGGTTACTTTAAATAAGCTGGAATATGATATCGTGCCGGTGATCCAGGCCGTGGCCAAGAACCTGGAAATAAAAGGTGGGGCGCGGCAGATTGCTCTGGAAACACATTTGGGTATGCCCAGGGCTACTTTGTTCTTTGATGAAGATCGGATCAAACAGGTGCTTGGCAATTTGATCGACAACGCGATAAAGTTTTCGGCGGACCAGGGGAAAGTGGATATTTACCTGATGGATAAAGGCCGGGAGATCGAGATCACGGTGGAAGACCACGGGCGGGGCATAGCCGCGGAGAATTTTCATAAAATATTTGACCGGTTTGAACAGATCAATCGTACTACGGGGCCAGGGTATCGTGGCACTGGCTTGGGCCTGGCTATAAGCAAGAGCCTGGTCGAAATGCACGGAGGCACTATCCGTGTCCAAAGTGAGTTGGCCAAAGGCTCTAAATTTATTTTTACCTTACCCAAATTGTCGGCTGATGCCGTGTATCATGACTTATTAAGAGAGCAAGTGAATAAAGCCAAAAAAGAATATGAAAACCTGGCCTTGATCCTGATCAGGTTGAAGAATAGACCGGGACCGGAGGGTATCCAGGTCATGGACGCGATAGAGGCAGCCGCCAGATATACGGTCAGGAGAGCGGATGACCAAGTGTTGCGGTTTGAAGAGCGCTCTTTGGTCGGCATCCTGGTGCGTTCCGCCCGTCCAGGGGCTGTTTCCCTGCAGCGCCGGATACTGGATAACAGCAGGGAAAAACAAGTTAATATTGATGATCTGTCTTGCGCAATAGTCATGTATCCGGAAGATGGCAATGAAGCTGAGGAATTACTGCGGCTGGCCAAAACTAAATTAGGGTAATGAAAAGTAGGCTAGGAGGAACTAGTGTCCTTTAACAAAAAAATACTGGTGGTAGATGATGAGCCTCATGTCCGGATCCTCTTGAAATCAAGGCTGGAGGCCAATGGCTTTAGCGTAGTCACGGCTTATGGCGGGATACAGGCCCTGGAAAAAATAAAGGAAGAGAAACCCGATCTGATCCTATTGGATATTGTTATGCCTGATATGAATGGATATGAAGTCGCCAAACAATTAAAGGCTGATCCTGAAACAGCCAAGATCCCCATCATTATTTTCACCGCGTCCAACGTCCGGGAACTGGAAGATCAATGCCGGTGCCTGGGTGTGGATTATATCATCATGAAACCATTTTCGCCGGAAGTAATGCTGGGTATGGTCAAGGACCTATGTAGAAAGAATGAGGTATAAATCATATATTTACCGGGGGCCCCGTTAGACCTAAACGGTCTAGGGGATTTCAGAATGACAGTACAGCTGTATTGAAATCATATAATGGAGGTCTAAGGGGTGAAACGTATAATTTGTTTTTGTTGTTTATTGATGTTAATCTTTTTCAATTCTGCTTCGGCCTGGGCGCGGAGCAAAGTAGAGATCGTGAAAAACGTGATGGGTCAATACCAACTTCTGGTTAACGGCCAATTGTATTTTATCCGCGGAGTCTGTTACCATCCGGTTCCCATCGGCGGTAATTCTGATTACAATTTTTTCGGTGATCCGCACCAGCCCTGGTTGCTGGACGGCCAGATGATGAAAGAAGCAGGTATTAATACGGTCCGTTTTTACCAGCCAGGAGAAAACATTCATCAGACAAAAAGGGTGATCACCGACCTGTATAAGAACTTTGAGATCAGCTGTATCATGGGCCACTGGCTGGATTGGTGGCAGGCGGATTACGCTAATCCCCAATTCCAGGAATTAGTGACTAAAGAAGTCTTGGACATGGTCAGGACTTATAAAGATACGCCTGGCATCCTAATGTGGGTCCTGGGTAACGAAAATAATTATTCCTTCGCGCCCCAGAAAATTAATTACTGGACTAGTCCGGAACTGGAAAAGATCAGTGACCCATATAAGAAGAAGATCGCCCAAGCCAAGATCTATTATTCTTTTGTCAATAAACTGGCCGGGAAGATCAAGCAGCTCGATCCGGGTCATCCGGTAGTACTGGGTAACGGGGACTTGGCGACGATCTCGGTAGCCGCGCAATATAATTCTCACATTGATGTGCTAGGTTCAGTCTGTTATCGCGGCAAGAGTTTCGGCAATTTCTGGCGGGAAGCGGACCGGGAGTGGAAAAAACCGGTGCTGATGCTGGAGTTTGGCTGTGATGCCTACGATGCTTATAAAAAACGTGAAGACCAGCAGGTCCAGGCTGATTTTGTCAAGAGCCAATGGAAGGAAATAGCGGAAAATGCCATGGGCGGCCTGGGTTTTGGCAACTCTCTGGGCGGTTTTCTTTTTGAGTGGAGTGATGAATGGTGGAAACGCGAAGGCGGTAGCTTGAGCGAACAGGATACTGATGCTTTTTGGTCTAACGGTGCCTATTGGAAAGACATAAAAGCGGAAGGAAATATGAACATGAATGAGGAATGGTGGGGGATGGTGGCCCTGGATAAAACCATAATCAACGGTCTGAATATGCGCAAGCCGCGGCTGGTTTATGATGTGGTCCAGCAAATGTTTACCGGGAAGAAAATGAAAAAGGAAACTAAAACAACGAGTGAGGAGAAGAAGAAATGAGCGGCAATAAGGAGGATCTGTTCGATAATTTTGGTGTGCTATCCTATGAAATGAATAAATTCTTTAATCAAATGCTGAAATGCAAAACTCCTCCCCGCATGAGTTGCCGGCAAACCTGGTGCCCGCCTTGCGATGTCTATGAAACATTGAAAAGTGTTATCGTGTGCCTGGAGGTCCCGGGGATCAAGCGTAAAGATTTTGAGGTAGCGATCAATAACAATATCTTATTGGTCCGCGGCCGCCGTCGGGAAGCCCGCGCGGTAGAAAAGATCAATTATTACCAGATGGAAATACATTATGGCCTTTTTGAACGGGTCATCCCACTGCCGGCTACCATTGCCGCCAGCAAGATCAAAACAATCTGCGCCAATGGGTTTATTGAGATCACTGTGCCCAAGAAGAAATAATTTAATCCAGACGAGGAGCTCGTATGTATGAAGAAAAAGTTCGTATAGATCTGCCTACAGAAGTACCGATCTTACCTGTTCGCGATACGGTTTTTTATCCCTTTGTCGTGAGCCCGATCATTATTGGCCGCGAAAAATCGATCCGGCTGGTAGAAGATGCCCTGGTCAAGGATAAGATCATTGCCCTTTTTTCCCAAAAAGATGCTAATGCCGAAGACCCGCAAGTCACCGACCTTTATGATATGGGGACAGTCGTGCTCATCCTGAAAATGCTGAAGTTCCCTGACGGGTCCCTGCGGTTGATCGTGCAGGGTTTAAGCCGGGCGAAACTGAAAGGTATCGTACAGGCAGAACCTTACCTGAAGGGCCGAATAGAGGTACTGGAAGAGGTTGAAGAGAGAAGCTTGGAAGTGCAGGCGATGATGCGCAATGTCCTCTCGCTATTCCAAAAACTGGTGAACCTGGCTCCTTATTTAAGCGAAGAAGTTTATATCGCGGCAATGAATATTGAATCACCTAACAAATTAAGTGATTTTATCTCTTCTAACCTGACCCTGGATATCAGGATCAAGCAGGAGTTATTAGAAACAGTCGATATTAAAATGAGACTGGAACGGTTGACCCTTTATTTAACCGAAGAACTGGCGGTCCTGGAATTAGGCAGTAAGATCCAAACACAGGTGCGGACCGAGGTGGACCGCACGCAAAAAGAATTTTTCCTGCGTAAACAAATGGAAGCGATCCAGCGGGAACTGGGTGAAGGCGATGAGAAAACCATCGAGTTGAATGAGTTGAAGATAAAGATCAAAGAAGCTAAGATGCCGCCGGAAGTAGAAAAGGAAGCCGAGCGTGAATTGCTGCGCCTGATGAAAATGCCTTTTGCCGCTGCAGAGTATACGGTTAGCCGTACTTATTTGGATTGGATGATAGCCCTGCCTTGGAGCAAAGCCACGGCAGATATGCTGGATATTGCCAAGGCCAGGCAGATCCTGGATGAAGATCATTATGACTTGGAAAAGCTGAAACAGAGGATCCTGGAATATCTGGCGGTCAGAAAATTGCGGCCCGAAGCTAAGGGGCCGATATTATGTTTCATCGGTCCTCCGGGTACCGGAAAAACCTCTTTGGGTCGGTCTATTGCCAGGGCTTTGGGCAGAAAATTTGTGCGCATCTCTTTGGGTGGTATCAGGGATGAAGCTGAGATACGCGGGCATCGCCGTACGTATGTCGGCAGTTTACCCGGCCGGATCATCCAGGGTATCCGCCGGGCTGAAACTAATAACCCGGTCTTTATGCTGGATGAGATAGACAAGATCGGTGAAGATTTTCGCGGCGATCCGGCCAGTGCCTTACTGGAAGTACTGGATCCGGAGCAGAATAATACTTTTTCCGATCATTACCTGGATGTGCCTTTTGACCTGTCCCGGGTTATTTTTATAGCCACCGGAAATATTCTGGATCCAGTGCCCCCGGCCTTACGTGACCGCATGGAAGTACTGGAATTACCAGGCTATACCCAAAATGAAAAATTGTTGATCACTCAGAAATACCTGATACCCAGGCAAACCAAGGAACACGGTTTGACGGAAGCTAACATAGAATTTACACCGGCTGGGGTATTGAAAGTTATTACCAGTTATTCTAAGGAAGCCGGACTGCGCAATTTGGAGCGGGAAATCGCTTCTGTTTGCCGGAAGGTAGCCACTAGAGTAGCTGAAGGTATAACCGTAAAGGTTATCGTGAGTGACCAGAATATACAGGAATTCCTGGGACCGCAAAAGTTTATTCCTGAAGTGGCTGAGAAAAAAGATGCCGTAGGAGTGGCTACCGGTATGGCCTGGACCCCGATGGGCGGGGAGATACTGTTCATTGAATCCTCCAAAATGCGGGGTAATAAGGGTTTAACCCTGACCGGCCAGTTGGGAGACGTAATGAAAGAATCAGCCCAGGCGGCATTGAGCTATATCCGGTCCCATGCCCAAGACTTGAATATACCTGATGACTTCTTTGAAACTATGGATATCCACGTGCATGTTCCCGCAGGGGCCATTCCCAAGGACGGCCCGTCGGCGGGGGTCACCATGGCTACATCACTGGTTTCTCTGTTGAGCGGGAGAGCGGTCAAACATGATCTGTCCATGACCGGAGAAATTACTCTGCGCGGCGAAGTTTTGCCGGTAGGAGGCATCAAGGAAAAAGTGCTAGCTGCTCACCTGGCCGGCATTAAGACTATTATTTTACCTAAAAAGAATGAAGGCGATCTGGAAGATATTCCCCAAGAAATACGGGAAAAAGTAAAATTTGTCCTGGTTGATAAATTAGCTGATGTGCTGCAGGAAGCGCTAAATCCAAAGGCTGCTTAATAGTCATGATCAAAATTGGTCTTGTTCCTATAGGACAAATATCGGAAGCCTTGTTGCTACAACTGACCGCGCAGATAAAGGGCAAGTTGAAAAACAGTGATCTGGCGGTACAGCTCCATACAGCTCTGGTCTTGCCGGAAAAAACCGCTCCGGCTTTTGTCCTGGCCCGCTTGGCGCACCTGCTAAATAGTGATCAACAAAAGTATTTAATAGGCCTGGTTGAAGCCGATATTTCCGAATCTGAAGATGATTTTATCTATACTCGTGAAGAGCATAACCGGAAAATGGGCATTATCGCCTTGCCCCGGTTGCGGCCAGAGTTCTACAAATTACCAGCCAATGAAGCGATCTTTCAGGCCCGTGTCCTGAAATTAATCCTGCGTGAAATAGCTTTGCTGTTGGGTCTTGGATTATGCCAGGACAAGAAGTGCTTGATGTACCATGCCCGCAACCTGCACGAGATCGATATTAAATATCCTTCCTTTTGCCTTGATTGCTGGCCGCTATTCAATACCGCAATGTCTAAAAAATAAGAGGTTTTATGGAAGCTAAAGACCTGGCGCAGTTATTGGAAATAAACAAGATCCTTAATTCTACCCTGGACCTGGGAGAATTATTGACTATTATCGTGGAACAGTCGGCGGTAGTGGCGAAAGCGGAAGCCGGCAGTCTCATGCTATTGGATCCCCTGACTAATGAACTGGTATTTGATATCGCCCTGGGAGAGAAGGGTGAACAAGTAAAACAGATCAGGTTAAAAGTGGGCGAGGGTATTGCCGGTTGGGTGGCCCAAGAACGAAAAGCGCTTATCGTTAATGATGTCGAAAAAGATCCCCGATGGAGCTCACGTGCCGATACTAAATCCAATTTCAAGACCAGGTCTATGATGTGCGTGCCGCTGATTTACAAAGATAAAATAAGCGGAGTTATGGAAGTTATCAATAAGAAGGATAACGGGATTTTCGGCGCGGAGGACCAGCAAATACTGGAAGCTCTGGCCGCGCAAGCGGCGGTAGCCATAGAGAATGCCCGTCTTTTCCAGGAAGTCCGGGAGAAAAAAGAAGAGATAGAAGCCGTCTTTAAAGGAATGAGTGATGGCGCGATAGTAACTGATGCCAATTACCAGGTGTTAATGCTGAATGAGTCCGCGGTGCGCCTGTTGGGCCTGGGGAGAGACCAATTGCTCGGACATCATTTCTTGGATATGATGCGGGGTAACTATGATTTTTCCATCCCCTTGCAGGAGCTTATCGGCAGGTCAGCAGGCTATGAGCTGAAACGCCGCGAGGGAAAAAAATATTTTCTCGAGTGCGCTATTACCAGGATCAATGACGAGCAACAAAAAGTAGTGGGCTATATTATACTATTGCGGGATATAAGTGAAGCCAAGAAAGAAAGCTTGCTTAAACAAAACTTCCTGTCAGTGATCTCGCATAAATTAAGAACTCCTTTGACCAGTATTTTGGGCTATTCAGCCATTCTCTTACTTGATCAGAAAACGAAAAAAACCCTCTCTGATTTCCAGGATCGGGCGCTTAGAGATATTGACCGGCAAGGTCATCAGCTGACAGATCTGGTTAATAAGCTACTGGCCTTTACTCTAGTTGAGGGTGATGTACTGGAGCTGAACCGGAAAGTTGTTGACCTGAAAGGGATAATCAAGGGGATATTCGGCCATTTCCATGAAGAGGTTTTCCAAAAAGGGGTTAAACTGGAGGTGGACGCTTCCTGCAATGCCGTTACCAGTCTTTATGCTGATGAGGAAAAGATCAAAGAAGTTTTTTTTAACCTGGTTGATAACGCTATTAAATTTAATGATAAAAAAGATAAAATTGTGAGTATCAGCTGCCGGAAACTATCCGGTGAAATGATCGAGTTCAGTATTTCTGATAACGGGCCGGGTATCCCGCCTGAGGAATATGATAGGATATTCCAGTTATTTTACCAGATCGAAGAGGCCTTTACTGGCCAAACCGAAGGGGTAGGATTGGGATTACCGCTCGTGAAAAGGATCGTTGAAGGGCATGGTGGTTCAATCAGGGTGGAAAGTGGTCCGCCTACAGGCAGCCGGTTTATTTTTACTCTGCCGGCCCAAAAAATACTGGAAAATTAACTTTAATGGTAAACCCTGTTAGACCTTTTAAGCTAAGTGGTGGAATTAACGTGGCAATACTTCGATAAATTTACTCTGAAAGACATAACGAAAATAGTCTCATGGAGGTCTAACAGGGTAAACTATTTTGTTTATCAGGCGTCTATAGAGGTAGATGAGGTAGATGGTGGAAAGCCAGGAGTTGGACCAGCAGCTAATTGATAAGTTCAAGAACGGGGACCAGGCAGCTTTTGGATTACTCCTGGAAAAATACCAGCAAAGAGCCTACTATTTCTGCTTGCACTTAGTGAGCCGCCCGGAAGACGCGGAAGATCTGGCCCAGGAAGGATTTGTCAAGGTCTTTAGGAATATACATACTTTTCGAGGTACAGCCAGTTTCCGGACCTGGTTCTACCAAATCTTACTGAACTTATGCCGCAGTTATCACCGGCACCGGTATCTGGTTAACCGATTTACCTTTAATTTCAGCCAGTTGGATACGGAAAATGATGAGCCAGGGCAGTCTTTGGAAACCAGCGTGCCGGATCAAAGCCTGGATGGCGATCCGCAGCGTTTGATCGATAATGAGGAATTAAAACTACAATTGGAGAAAGCGCTCCAAGACCTGCCTCGACAACAGAAGGAGATCTTTACTTTAAAGCATTTTGAGGAATTAAAGATCAACGAGATCGCCGGGATTACCGGATTGGCTGAAGGAACAGTGAAAGTCCATTTATTCAGGGCAGTGCGGCGATTGCAGGAAGTATTGAAGGAATTCAATGGACAGGGGTAGATAATCATGAGCTGTAAAAAGATCCAGCAGAAATTGATCGGTTACTATTACCAGGAACTCGATGGGCCCGCGATGTCTGATATAGCCAGGCACCTGGAAACATGTGATCCCTGCCGGCAGGCCTACATACAGATCAAAAAAACCTTAACTATGGTCGCTCGGGAACAAGTAGAGAAAAACAGGTCCTCGGCTTTTTGGCAGGATTTTCAATATAAAGTGTATCAGAAATTGGAAGCTGAAAAAGAAGCCGGATCCCGGTGGCATAGATTACTGATACCGCGCAGGCTGGCGCCGGCTTTAGCCGGAGCAGTTATCCTGCTCTTACTTCTGGTTACCAGTAAACAGCTGGTCAAACAGGGAACAGAACTTAATTCCTCTGACCTGCAGGTAGTAGAGGATCTGGAACTGATCGAGAACTATGAATTGATCCAGGATCTGGAGATGCTGGAAAATTTGCCTGAGGCGGAGCAGCTGCGAGGATAAATATGCAAAATAACGGCAGACTGCTCATTTTAATAATAATGACCGCTATGTTGTCGAAAATACCAATGGCCTACTCGAACCAGGATGATCTAGACCAAGAAATCATTGATAATCTGGATCTGGCGCAGGACTACCAGTTGGCGGATAACCTGGAATTAGTGGATAATTATGACGTATTGTTGACGACAACACCCGCGGAAACGGATAGAGACGAAGGGGAAATCGATGAAAACAACTAAAGTATTTAAAAAAACGTTCCTGCTGGCAGTTCTCTTACTGGTTGCTGGTACGCTCTGGGGACAGGATACGAACCGGGAGCGTTGGCAACAGTTGACCCCGGAACAAAAGCAATCCTTGCGGCAGGCTTATCAGGATTGGCAAAAATTAAGTCCAGAGCGGAAACAAGAAATCAAATCCCGGCTGCAAAGATTCAAGAAATTACCGCCGGAGGACCAAGCCCGGATCCGGACCAACTTAAAACGTTTTCAACAGCTTTCCCCTGAAGAGAAAAAAACGCTTAAAGAAAATTACCAGCGCTGGCAAAAACTTAGTCCTCAGGAACGGCAGCAGATCAGGCAGAGTTACCGACGTTGGCAACAGTTGACCCCGTCGCAAAGGCAAGAGTTGAGACAGAAACTGCAGAAGTTCCGGCAGTTACCGCCGGCCCAACGCAAAGCGATCATCCAGCAGCGGATGAAACAAAGAAAAGAGCCAAATAAGTAAAAATGAAAAAAGCAATAGTATCGTTTTTATGGCTGGCAGCATTTACGACTTTGCTGCCGGCTATGGTTTATGGCAGACTGGGGATAAGCACTACGCTCACTGCCGGACCGGATAAATACTTGGCGAACTTTACCTCTTTGAGGATAAGCCTGTCGCCTAAACTAGATCTGGAAGGTACTTATAGCCATATCGATTCCGACCTAACGAGCCAGCCTCTCCAGATGTTTACCGGAGGAGTGAGCGTAATCTTGACCGACGACCTTAGCCTCAGAGGCAATTATTCATTTACTTCGCCCGCGGCTGGGTATGAGGCGAATGGCTATGCTCTGGGGACAACAGTGTCTCTCTCCGGAGATAGTAATTTTCAAACGGCTATTGATCTTGATTATGGCATAGAGAATAATGTTTATAATGTACATACTGATAGTTTTACCGCTTATTACAGGAATGGCCGGGGGAGATACCGGCAGATTATCGTATCAGCCAAGGATACAACTGAGACAATTAAACAGGTTGTCTGGACAATGGGTATTACTGAAACTTTTTATGAAGATACTTCACTATACCTGGGTTATTCTAATTACCGTTATGATCCTGATATTGAAGGGGATGTAGTCCTTTATGACGCCTCTGCCAGACAAAATAATTTCCAGATCTTTAGCTTAACGCCTGGATTGGCAGGATTCCCGAAATATAGCTACGAAATAAGGATCAGCCGGAACTTTTTGTCACTATGGACCGTGAACACCGGGTATCTCCATGCCGGTATTCTGCAATTCACGCTCAATGAGAATGATACTCCGGCTAATGGCACGGTCGGCAATTTGCTGGATGATTTTTATGAAGTAGCAGGGGTAAGCGCTGACTCATATTCTTTGGGCCTTGAATACTGCCTGAACTCCTGGATCGCGTTGAACACCGGATATAATTTATACCGGGAAGCTTACCAAGATATTAATTCTTACTATAGTCTGGGGATCACTCTTACCTTCTAATTTCCACAGTTCTGGTAAATACCTTGACAAAGGAGCTGATTTATCTTAAAATATTAAAAATATTGCTGGGAGCGCGCCTATGGATATTACCCAGGTCCTGCAAAAAACGTTTGTCTTCCGGGATTTGCCGCCAGAAGAGATACAAAAATTGTCAGCTGTATTACACCGTCGCGGGTTTAATGCAGGTGACCTTTTTTTTGAGGAGGGAGAACCGAGTAAGACCATATATATAATTGAAGAAGGCACGATGCAGATAATTAAAAAGACGGGTCGGGAAAGCAAAGTACTCAATACCCTGCAAGGCGGTGACCTGTTCGGTGAAATGGCTTTTATCGAACAGAAACCGCGTTCTGCTTCTGCCCGGGCCGCAACTCAGGGGATCATCTGGAGTATGACCGCGGTTGATTTTGCCGCTGTTTTAAAGGAATTGCATGCTGCCTCGGTAGTGAAAATAATGATCAAGTTCCTGCAAGTAATGAGCCAGCGTTTACGTGAAACCACTGACCAGGTCAAAGGATTGGTCTAAAAATAAAGCAACTGAAAATTTACAAGTAAAGGCGGTAAGTCATGTATCGTAAAACGTGTAGTATACCTGCGGTCATACTATTGATCTTGTTTTTACCCCTGGTTATTTGGGGAAAGGCTTTGAGCGGCGGGCAACCTGGCAGCTTCCTGCATTTGGGCCAGAGTGCCAGGGCTCTGGGTATGGGTAATTGTTTCACCGCGATCAGTGATGATGTAACCGCCATGTATTATAATCCTGCAGGATTGACCCAACTACTGAAATATGAACTTTATACTTTTTATTGCCCGTTATGGGAAGATACCAATTACAATTTTATAGGTTATGCTCATCCGCTGGAAAAAATGGGCACTTTTAGCGTGGCCCTGCTCAATATGACTAGCGGCGAATTTGAGAAAAGGGCAGCGGTCGATAGTGAAGCGACCAGTTTTTCCGTCAATGATCGGGCTTTTTTGTTATCTTATGGCTATAATCTTTCCAATCGTTTGTCTGTCGGTACCACAGTAAAATCGATTAAAAAGACCGTAGACATATATTCTGGTTCCGCTTTTGGGATTGATGCCGGAGTGTTATACCGTTTTCTCGGAAACCAATTGTCGGTCGGCGCTAATTTCCAGAACCTGATGGCTCCGGCGCCAAAATTACAGACTGAAGCTGATAAATATCCGCTTTATTCCAAATTCGGGGTAGCGTACAAATTAGAACCAGCCTTGACTACCTGGGAAGATAAACTGATCCTCGCCTTAGACGTGGATTATTCCAGTTTCTTAACCGCGAAAAACCATGTTGGCGTAGAATACTGGTATGGAAAAAACATGGCTCTCCGGGTGGGTAAAGATATCAGTAATTACCTGACTTTTGGCTTAGGAGTTAATTATGCCAGTTTCAGTTTTGACTATGCCGCTGTTCCCCATGACCTGGGATTAAGCCATAGGATCAGCGTGGGATATCGCTTTGGTTATATCGGCGAAGCCCAATACAGCTTGCAGGCGATCAAAGAAAAAGTAACTGCTTTAGACCAATCCGGCACAGAACTGTATAACAACAAAAAATATGCCATGGCCCTGACTGAATGGGAAAAAGCTCTCGTCTGGGATCCGCAAAATGCCTCTATCCAGGAGAAAGTGAACCGCGTCAACGCGGAACTGGAATCTTTTGTTAACCGGAAGCTGGTAGAACAATACTTGAGCAAAGCTTACGTGCTGTATGAAGAAGGCAAATTGGTGGATTCCATGGAACAATGGAAAGAAGTGGCCAAACTGGATCCGGGTAATGAGCGGGCGAAAGAATATATCGCTAAGATAGATGCTAAGTTAGTCAAAGAGGACCAGGCAATATTAGAGGAACGGGAAAAAGAGAAAACTATAGTAAGTATAAATTCCCTCATTAAATCCGGTGATAACTTCGCTGACCAGGGGATGTACGCTGAAGCGATCAAGGAATATCAGAAAGTACTCAAGATCAATCCAGATCATTTAACCGCGAACAAACGGATAAGTGATACCCAATTGACGATCCGGGCTTTGATCCGGGAACATTATGATAAAGCTGAGGGATTATACAAAAGCGGGGACAAACCCAATGCGGTCAAGGAATTCTGGCTGGTGCTGCGCTTAGACCCTTCCAATGCCGCGGCCAGGGACTACTTGGATAAAATAAAACAAGAAGAGAAGCCGGTACAAGTTTCCAAGAAGATCGATGAAAAGAAGATCAAACAGATGTATTACCGGGCGGCGGACCTGTATTTAAAAGGGCAATACCAGGAAACGATCATGGCTTGTAATGAGTTGTTGTCCATAGATCCGACGAACGAGAACGCGGTTAAGCTGGTCACTAAGGCGCAAAGCGTTTTAGAGAAAATCGGTGGAAAATAGAAAAACATTCTGAATTGCTCAGAATGTCTTGATTACACGGATTCCAAAAGATAATTATGCGGATTAAAAAAATATAGCAGAGGTTAAAATGAGAGCTAGTATTAAAACAAGCTTGATGTTGTCTATTTTATTGTTTTTGCCGCTCTGGTTATGGGCGGGGACCTGGGAGAAAATAGAAGTGGCTGATGCGCCATCTATCTCCGGACATACTTGCGTTTATCATGACGCGGATGGGAGCATGTACGTGTTGGGCGATGCCGCGTTGTTGGATGGCAATATCTACCGGATCAACCTTGATAGCGCTGATAAAACAACCATCATTGTCACCAGTTCCGATACGGTTAAACGCTTCGGTCATTCCGCAGTCCTGGATACCATTGCCGACCGGATACTTGTTTTTGGCGGTAATACGGGCACTCACTATAACGATTTGGTAACTAATACGGTATATTCCTTTGATATCGCAGCTAATACCTGGGCGGTATTCCCTACTACCGGGACTGATGTTCCGGTGGCCAGGAGCGCGCAAGCGGCGATTTTTGATCCGCAGTTCAACCGGATGATCGTTTATGGCGGCAGGGATGTAGACCAGACTGTTTTGAATGATACCTATATACTTGACCTGAGCGTAACTCCGGCACAATGGTCCAAAGCTAATTTGAACTATGAAGCACCAGCGCGCTGGCAGGCTACGCCAATATATGATCAGGTGCGTAAACGCATGGTGATCTTTGGCGGTATAAAAACAAACAATGAGCCTACTGATGAAATATGGTATCTGAGTTTATCCGCGGCCAGTTTGACCAGCCAGCGTTGGACCCAGATCTTTCCGGCAAATGATACCAGCGCCGACCTGGCCAGGACTGCCCAGGTCATGGTCTATGATCCCAATACCGACCGGATAGTGGTTACCAGCGGTTGGGCTCCACTGACTTTAACTGAAGCTTTTTACAATAGTACCTATACTTTTGATTTTGGTACCGGGATTTGGTCCCTGGTGGCTCCCGGACCGGATATACCCCAGGCCAGGCGTAATGCCAGCGGGGTATATGATACGATCCATAAGCAGACGATCCTTTTTGGCGGAGCTTATGGCAATGATGCTAATGCGGTTACGTTAAATGACCTATACGCTTTAAATGAAGAAACCAGATGGGCTTCCGGTAAAGGAAAGGGTGACGTATTTAATTATCCCAATCCATTCAATAATAGCACGGGTAAAACCACGATCAAGTTCTATTGTGACGGCGCCCGGGAGGTGAAGATAGCTATTTATAGCCTGATCGGTGAGTTGGTCAAGGATTGGACTGTCGCCGGTACTAAGGGTATTAATTCCCTGGAATGGGACGGGGCCAATGGTGATGGGAAAAAAGTGGAGAGCGGCGGTTACATTTGTGTGATCGATCAAGGCGGCTCAAAAAGCAAATTTAAAATAGGGATCGTTAGATGAACTCCGGTAGTCCTAGAAGAAATGCGCGATTAACATATCCAGACAGATTGGTAGAAAAGTAAGACTTATATTTTCAGAGAGGCCTAACAGGGTGAAATTTGGAGTAAGCCGGATAGCTTTAAAATTCAGTGCCATTGTTTCGCTGATCATTGTTACTGTGATGTGGATCATGGCTACCTTGATCCTCCAGCAAACCCAGCAGTCACTAGTCAAGGAAATGGAGATCCGGGCGGAATTTTTTGCCCGTAGCGTAAAGGAAGCTTTATTCCCGCAAAAAGATGACTTCCAGCTGTATTTCAATGTCCAGGAGATGATCAAGGAACAAGCCATATTATATGCTATGGTCCTGGATGAAAATGGCCAGATCATTTCCCATAGTGAAAAAGAGAAGATCGGGCAACAAGATATAAGCGAGGAAGGCAAGCAAGCTGCCCAGGCCAGGCACACGATCACTCAACCTTTCCGACTGAAGAATGAGCAGCTCTTTGATATTGCCGTGCCGATCATGGTTGGCAATAATATTAAAGCCGGTACAGTACGTATCGGTTTTTCTCAAAAAAGCATCGCTGCCGCCCTGGCCGAAAAAAGAAAAAAGATAATATATATAACCGGAGTGATATTGGGATTAGGGATATTGATCACTATAGTGATGGTAACTTTAATGGTGCGGCCAGTCAATAAACTGGCGGAAGCAGCCCAGCGGATAGGAAGCGGAGACCTGGATACACAAGTTAATATCAAGACCCATGATGAATTACAGGATCTGGCGCGTTCTTTCAATGATATGGTGAAAGGGTTGAAAGATCTTGACCGGGTCAGAAATACTTTCGGACGATATGTGACCAAACAAGTGGCTGAAGCGATCCTTGACGGACGGCTGCAATTGGCCGGGGAACGAAAAAAAGCCACTATTCTGTTGTCTGATATCCGCGGATTTACCAGTATCAGTGAAAAAATAGAGCCTGAGGAAGTCGTTGATTTTCTAAATCAGTATTTTAATAAGATGGTAGAGGTGGTCGTTAAGTATGAAGGCCGTCTCGATAAATTTATCGGCGATGCGATCCTGGCTGTATTCGGCGATGCTATGCCTCATAAAGATGATGCCAGAAGAGCGGTTTTAACGGCTTTGGAAATGCGTGAACAGTTAACCAAGTTCAATATCGAACGCCAACGCGAAGGGAAAGAACCATTGCGTATCGGTATCGCTGTCCATACCGGAGAGGTAGTAGCTGGCGAGATCGGCTCGAAACATAAAACAGAATATACAGTTATCGGCGATACGGTCAATCTTACTTCTCGCATGGAAAGTTTAAACAAGGAATTCCATACTGATATTTTGATCAGCGAAAGTACGTATTTAGAAGTCAAAGATCTGGTGGAAGTACAAGAACTTAGTGAGGTCTCAATCCGAGGGAAAGAAAAACCAGTGAAGCTCTATGCCCTGAAGGGTAGAAAGGCTTAGTATATGTTCATTTTTTGGCGTCTTTTACTGGCTCATTTCATCGCGGATTTCCCTGTCCAGACCAATAAAATATATTTTTTGAAAACAAAATACCCCTGGGGCTCATTCCTGCACAGTGGTATTTTTGTATCTCTCGGCGCGCTCTGGCTATGGCCTTTCTGGAACCGTCAGGATTTTTGGCTTTTTCTGTTGTTTTTGTTTGTTTCCCATGGTCTGCAAGATCTGTTAAAAATCATCTATAACCGGGAACACAGTCATGACACGATCTGGCTTTTTCTTCTTGACCAGGTTCTGCATATAGCTTTTATCAGTACTGTTTTTTTATTGCCGGTCAGTCTGTTAAAATATACAGTAGACCGGAGTGCCTGGCTTTATTGGTACAGCCAGGACAAACCAATTATCTTCCTGACCTTCCTGGTCGGGATCGGTTTTGGCGGTTCGATCCTGATACCTTACGTGGAAAAACTGGTCAAACAGCTGGCCCGGGTAGAAATACCTCCTAAATATAAGTATTATGGTGTCCTGGAAAGAATGCTGGTCGTTACCTTGGTGAGCGCTCCGGGTTACTGGTATGTTTTCACTCCAATCGTTTTCCTGGTGCGTTTTTTTAGCCGAGAGACTTATTCCACCGTTTCAGTCCAGGTCAGCGTGCTGACGGCAGTTGCTGGCGCGATAGCGCTGAGAGTTATTCTTTAAGAATATAGTTTGCGGATGAACTCCCGTTTGGTTACGGAAGTTCTTTCGTTTATAAAGGAAAAAGGTCAATTATAAGTGGAAAGCCCCAATTTCTTTTTTTCTAGGGTACAGCTAATATATGCGTAGCTGTTATTTTTTAGGGAACTTTTTTGAATCCGGGTAGTCTAAATAATAAAGAAGTCAACCAGTAAATGCAAAGACGGTTGCCAGTAAAAGCGAATAGCGGTTAACTGGCGCGCTGACAACTGTATTTCGTTTAAATGGACATTGTATTTTAAGGAGGGAAGTATGGATACAAAGATGAAGATCAAGTCTGTTACTATGGTGTTCCTGTTCATTTTTATGATCGGGGCAGGAGTATTCTTCGGGCAAAGCTTAAATTCTTTGTGGTGTTCCAGTAACCAACCGCTTAATTTAGGGCCAGCCGTGAAGCCTGAGATCAAAGTCCCGGAGGCGGTAATTAGTTTACAAGATGCTTTTGTTACTATCGCTGACCAACTTAAACCTACGGTAGTGAATATTTCTACAACTCAAATCATTAAACAAGAATATATGCCCAACGAATTTTTCTTCGGCAATCCGTTTGATAATTTTTTTGATGACTTTTTCAATCAACAAAGACCCAGATCGGAACGTCCGAAACAGCAAAAAAAGTATTTAGAACGTAAAATGAGCGGTACCGGCAGCGGAGTTATCATTAGCACCGATGGCTACATTCTGACCAATAACCATGTTATTGGCGGGGCCACGGACATAGAAGTAACCTTGAGTGATGAACGAAAGTTTAAAGGTAAGGTCATCGGCCAGGATCCCAATACTGACCTGGCGATCATTAAGATCCCGGCTAATAAATTACCGGCGGCAGTACTGGGTGATTCTGACAAGATCAGGGTTGGCGACTGGTCCATGGCTATTGGTTCTCCGTTTGGTTTGGAACAGACTGTTACGGT
>JAQUQP010000016.1:0-16279 GCA_028716025.1 bacterium
AGCACCCAGATCGGCAAGAACAGCAATGCTACCAATGCCACGGTCCGCAAGGATATCAGCTATCTAAGCATGCCTAATGTAGCTGGCCGGGATTATGATATAGCTAAGCTAAAGAAGTATATCGGGCAGGACCTACAGCTCTTTAAACCCAGGAAAGCCTGCATTATAGGGTTAGGGCGCATCGGCACCGCTATCCTGGCCTACGAAGGATTCAAAGAAGAAGGATTTGAGCTAGCTGCCGGCTTTGATATCAGCCAGAACAAAATTGAAATGATCGTCAGCCAAGTCAGCCTGCATTTGATCCATGAACTTAAATCTATTATCGAATCAAAGGGCATTGAGATCGGCATTATCTGCACACCGCCGGAAGCAGCACAGGACACAGCCAATAAGTTAGTGGACGCGCGCATCAAGGGCATTATTAACTGTACCACCGCGATGATCAGCGTCCCGGAGGAGGTAATAATCCGTAACATTGATTACACCGGATATTTGCGGATCTTGTCTGCTAATATAAGTTTGAGAGAAAACAATAAAAAGAAGAGGGGGAAATAACAATGGCTAGAGTATTTAATTTCAGCGCAGGACCGGCAATGCTGCCAGAACCGGTATTAAAAAAAGCAGCAGAAGAAATGCTGGATTACAAGGGCAGCGGCATGAGCGTCATGGAGATGAGTCACCGCTCCAAGCCATATGAGGAAATAATCACTGGCGCGGAAGCTACTTTACGCGAGATCATGGGCATTCCTGATACCTATTATGTCTTGTTCCTGCAGGGCGGGGCTTCAATGCAATTCGCCATGGTACCCCTGAACCTGTTCAAGAATTCCAAAAAAGCCGACTTTGTCAATACCGGCACCTGGTCCAAAAAAGCTATTTCCGAAGCCAAGAAATACGGCACAGCCAATGTCGTCGCTTCTTCCGAAGACAAAAAGTTCACGGAGATCCCGGTCATGGACCCTGCGAAGTTCACTAAAGACGCGGATTTCTTCCACATTACTACGAACAACACTATTGAAGGCACGACCATCCGGGAGATCCCCAATACCGGCTCAGTACCGCTGGTAGCTGATATGTCTTCCAATATCCTGGGCGAGCAGTATGATGTTACCAAGTTCGGCTTGATCTATGCCGGAGCCCAGAAGAATATCGGCCCGGCTGGCGTCACTGTCGTGATCATCAAGAAAGACCTGGTTGGATCTGCTTTGCCGATCACGCCGACTATGCTGGACTACAAGATCCATGCGGAAAACGCATCTTTATATAATACGCCGCCATGTTATGCCATTTATATATCCAAGCTGGTCTTTGAATGGATCAAAGCTGAAGGCGGCGTAAAAGCGATCGAAGCGCGCAACAAAGAAAAAGCTGAGATGCTCTATAAAGCGATCGACGGGTCTAAATTATATAAAGCGCCGGTCACTAATCCCAAGTTCCGGTCCATCATGAATGTGCCGTTTGCCCTGCCGACTGAAGCTTTGGATGAGAAATTCCTGGCTGAAGCCAAAAAGCTCGGTTTGACCACGCTCAAGGGCCATCGCAGCGTCGGCGGTTGCAGAGCCAGTATCTACAATGCCATGCCAGTCGAAGGCGTAAAAAAACTGGTCGAGTTCATGAAGAATTTCGAATTAAACAACAAAGCTTAGAAGGAGGGTGCCATGTTTAAGATCAAAACACTCAACAAGATATCACCGATCGGGCTAAAAAAGTTTCCTTTGGACAACTATGAGATAGGCACGGAGATCAGCCAGCCAGAGGCTATCCTGGTAAGAAGCGCTGATATGCTGAAAATGGAAATGCCGGAAACGCTGCGGGCTATCGGCCGGGCCGGAGCAGGGGTTAACAACATCCCGGTAGATATATGTACCGGTAAAGGTATCGTGGTCTTTAATACTCCTGGCGCCAATGCCAATGCAGTTAAAGAACTGGTACTCGGAGCCATGTTCCTGTCTGCCAGGAATTTGCCCCCAGCTATCGAATACGGCAAAACCTTAAAAGGAAAAGGAGCAGAAGTGCCGCCGCTGGTCGAAAAGAACAAGGGCCAGTTCGCCGGTTCTGAACTAAGAGGCAAAAAACTCGGCCTTATCGGCCTGGGAGCGATCGGCGTCATGGTCGCTAATGATGCCTTATCCCTGGGCATGACGGTAGAAGGATTTGACCCGTTCATTTCTGTGGAAAGCGCCTGGAAGCTCTCCAACGAAGTTAAAAATGCCAAAGGCATGGACCGCTTGCTCGCTACCTCTGATTATATTTCGCTCCATGTCCCGCTCACTGATAAGACTAAAGGCCTCCTGAATACCGAGAAATTCGGTCAGATGAAAAAAGGCGTGCGCATTTTCAACTTCTCGCGCGGCGGCATCGTGAACAATGAACATCTCAAAAAAGCTATCGCCGACGGTATCGTGGCTTGCTATGTCACTGATTTCCCGGATGATGAACTGTTGAATATGGATAAAGTGATCTGTATCCCGCACCTTGGCGCTTCCACTGAAGAAGCTGAGGAAAATTGTGCCAGCATGGTAGTGGACCAGGTCATTGATTTCCTGGAACATGGCAATATTACTAACTCGGTGAATTTCCCGGCCTGCGGCCTGGAAAGGAATCCCGGGACCACCCGCTTGACCATTATCAATAAGAACGTACCTGGTATGGTGGCCCAGCTTTCCAATGTATTCAGCAAAGCCAACCTGAATATCATTGAAATGATCAACAAGAGCAAAGGTGATCTGGCGTACAATATTATTGACGTCGCCGGTGAGGTCACGGACAAGACCGTTGAAAGTATTGCCAAAATAGAAAATATCATCAAGATCAGGGCTTTGAAATAAGAAGTTTAAATAAATAATACAGTACCTGTAAGAAACTCCCGTGCTCAAGCACGGGAGTTTTTCTTTTTGCTACATAGATTTTTGTCAATAAAAAGGGGAAACACCCAATTCCATTTTCCCAGACGCAAGAATATAATGTGACAAACATATCAACCAAGAGAAGGAGGAGCACGATGAAGGGATTTCAGGATTCTTACAGGCCGCAACTTTTAAGTGAATCTATGTGGAAGGCAGCGTACCGGGCTAATAAGAAAAGAGGAAGCAAAACCGGTGCTGAACTGGCCGATCATCTGGAAGAATGGATCGAAGAATGGCAGGAAGCGGAACAAGGTATTACAAAATGAACAAGGTAAAACAGGAGAACTTTATGAATAATTTTAACAAGATCGTTTTTATTATTTTGGCCATAACAATATTATTTGCCGCCAAGTCGCAGGCGGCTATAAGGACCAAAACAATAGAGTATTATGACGGGCCGACGCTATTGGAAGGATACCTGGCATTTGATGACTCATTCAAAGGTAAATTACCAGGCGTGATCATTGTCCACGAATGGACAGGCCTGGGAGATTACGCGCAGAGGAGAGCTAGGGAAGTTGCCGCTCTGGGCTATGTGGCTTTTGCCGCAGATATTTATGGCAAAGGGATTAGGGCCGCTAATGCGGAAGAAGCCTCCAAGCTAGCCGGTATTTATCGCGCTGACCGTAAATTAACCAGAAGTCGGGCCCAGGCAGCCTTAGATTACATTGTAACCTTGAAAAATGTTGATTCTGAAAAGATCGCCGTCATGGGATATTGTTTTGGCGGAATGGTGGCTCTGGAGCTGGCTCGCAGTGGTGCTCATGTTCTTGGTACCGTTGTTTTTCACGGTGCCCTTGATACCTCCAGCCCGATGGATGCCATTAATATCAAAGGCAAGGTCCTGGTACTGCACGGAGCAGATGATCCTAACGTACCGGTGGAAGTCAGAATGGCTTTTGAAAAGGAAATGAGGGACGCCGGGGTCAATTGGCAAATGAATGTCTATGGCGGAGCAGTGCATAGCTTTACTAATCCTGCCTCTGGTAATGATCCCAAAAAAGGCGTAGCGTATAACGAGCAGGCTGATAAACGCTCGTGGGAAGAAATGAAAATGTTTTTCAAGGAAATATTTAAATAAAGGGAGGTGGCATCATGCCAGTAGCGAATACAAAAGAAAATATGAATCAATGCATTTGCGGCAACTGCCCCAGCTTTAAGAGTGGGGATGAAGGGTTTTTCTGCGCAGTGGGCAAAAGCAATAAAATAACCGAGAAAAAGGGATGCATTTGCGGCCAGTGCGGCGTTTTCAAGCATTATAAGTTAGGCAGCGGTTATTTCTGTTTTTCCGGCAAAGCTTAAGAAGAAGAGACGCGTTTCAGTGATCTAGAGTGTAAAAATTATCAAAGAGGCACTTGCAACCAGGTGTCTCTTTTGTTATTATAGTGCATATGAAAACTTTTAAGATCCATACTTTAGGCTGTAAAGTCAACCAGTATGATACCCAGGTGATCAGGGAAGATTACCAGCGTAAAGGGTATAAAGAAGTAATTGATAACAGCCCCGCAGATTTATATATAATCAATACCTGCACTGTAACCTCTTCAGCTGACAAAAAGTCCCGTTATTATATCCATCATGCCCACCGTGAAAACCCAAATGCTAAAATATTGGTTACTGGTTGTTATGCCCAATTGGATGCTAAAATACTGGATAAAATACCTGGTGTTACCAAAGTTAGCAAGATGAAGATCAGCCTGCCTGCGATCTCTGATTTCCAGGATCATACCCGCCCATTCCTGAAGATCCAAGATGGCTGTAATAACTCCTGCTCGTATTGTAAGGTCCATATCGTCAGGGGAAGATCCCGCAGTAAACCAATAAACAAAGTAATAGCTGAAGCCAAGCAATTAGCCAACAAGGGATTCAAGGAGATAGTGCTTTGCGGAGTATGCCTTGGCTTATACGGACAGGACCTGAAGCCAAAATCAGGATTACTGCAGGTTATCAAAATACTGGAAAAGATCAAAGGCATTGAACGAATCAGGCTAAGTTCATTGGAAGCCTGGGATATCACTGATTCTTTGATCAATCATCTGTCCAAGTCTAAGAAATTATGCCGGCATCTGCACATTCCTATCCAAAGCGGTTCGGATAATATCCTGAAGAGAATGAACCGGCAGGCAAGTTTTTCTTTCTATGCTGCCTTGTTCAAAGCACTAAGGAATAAAATGCCGGACCTGGCTATCAGTACCGACATCATAGTTGGGTTTCCCGGGGAAACCGACAAAGACTTCCAGGCAACCACTGAGTTACTGCGGATAGCTGAGCCGCTAAAGGTGCATATTTTCCCTTTCAGCGCCCGGCCAGGCACAAAAGCGGCAAAATTACCAGGTGCGGTCAACACTGAGATCATAGCCGGGCTAGTAGAACAATTGCGCCAGTTATCCGCTAGCCTGGCAACGGCTTACCAAAAGAAGTTCATCGGCGGAAAGATGGCCATCCTGATAGAAGGCCGGGCTAAAGAAAATCCAGCCTACTGGGAAGGACATACCGCCAACTACATCAAGGTTTGGGTTAAAAGTATAAAAGACCTTAAAAATAATCTGATCATGGTACTTTTGAGAACTTTAAAAGATGAAATAATAATAGGGAGGATGGTTAATGAACAGAAAGAGAAAAACCGCTAAAATAATCTTGATGATCTTATTGCTATTCCCGGGTTTAGCGCGTGCAAAATCTTTGGAACTAACCCCGGTGTGGAAACAGAGCCTGGATGCAAAATTTTATTCCCTGGCCGTAAGCCCGGACGGTAAAATGATTGCCACGGGGAGTACAGATAATAAGATAGAATTGTGGGAAGCGGCTACTGGTAAATTATTAAATACTATTAGCGGCCTTCCCAATATGGTGGAGGTAATAAAATTCAGCCCTGACGGCAAAGTATTTGCCACTATCTTCTGGCATGATCGTGAAGTTAAATTGTGGAGTTCCGCAGATGGAAAGCTGCTTCATACCTTGTCTGGTAGCGCGGCAAAAGTTACGGCCAGCGGATTTAGTCCGGATTGTAAATATGTTGCAACCGGGCATAAAGACGGGACTTTATGGATTTGGGACATACGATCCGGGAAAAACATATTGGCAAGCAAATTGCTTAACACGGAAAATGACAATGAGATTTATGCCATTGCCATTAATCCTTCAAATAAATTATCCACCCAGAATACTCATAATATCAAGGATATTGCTGCCTATGACTGGATCGATATCATTACTTCAGATGGAAGCAGTGATGATAAAAAAATAAAAGTTTGGAGTATCGGGAAAGATGGCCTGAAATTGTTAAATAGCGTATCACGCAGCTCTATTTATAATACTTTATTTGTTTCTTTTTCGCCTGATGGCAAGAAGTTATTGACCGGTGATGGCGACGGGATACATCTATGGAATAATATTGTGGAACTTTTAGGCAAACAGCAGGCTATTTATAGCCAGAAGGACGCTTATTTTATTGATGAGACTACTTTTCTGGAATTCAGTCCTGACGGCAAATATATTCTTTCCATAGGTAAAGGAGTGGGACGCGCTTTCCAAATCTGGGATGTAACGACTAAAGAAACAGTTGACGGGACCGGCATTGCGGTTAATTTAGCCGCCTTTGCACCCAAAGGGGACCATATCGTTAGCTGCGATCAAAACACGATCAGTTATTGGCAGGTTGGCGTTAAATATACATTTGCCGAAACGCATTTGCAGGCCAGTCTCGCCGGATCGGCAAGCCCTATAAAGACTGTTTGCTTCAGTGCCGATGGTAATTTAGTCGTTTCCGGAAGCGCTGAATTCAATCCTAAAAACGGGCAAAAGGATCAACAATCTATCGTTGTCTGGGACACTGCTACTGGAGAGGAAATAGCAAAATGGACTCCGGGATACGAAAACAAGTCCCATAAAGGCTCCATTGTCAGCGTAGCTGTGAGTCCGAACAGACATTCCCTGGCTTCCCTTGATGAGAAAGGTGACCTTAAGATTTGGGATATCAACCAGGGAGAAATCACTGAGAGGACTACGAATAAACCGTTATTTCATCTCAATTGTTATTCCGGCGGTGCCGTGATATTCAGTCCCGATGGAAAACAAATCATTTCCGGAGGAGGAGATGGCCTGGTAAAAATATGGGATGCGGCTACGGGAAAATTGTTAAAAACCTTGAAAGATCATAAAGCCAGCATTAATTCCGTAGTTATCAGCCCCGACGGCATGATAATTGCCTCTGCCGGAGGCAACAGTTTCCAGCCAAGCGATCCGGGAGATTTTTCCATCCGTCTCTGGAATGCGGCATCAGGCAAATTATTGGCCGTACTGCGCGGGCATTCCTGGAATGTCCGCACCTTGTCCTTTAGTCCTGACGGCAAATTCCTGGCTTCGGGCGGTTTTGACAACTCAATAAGATTATGGGATATAGCTTCGCGGAAAGAGTTGAAGGTTCTCAGGGAGCAGGAAGGCGGCGTATCGGGAGTCGCTTTTAGTCCCGACGGCAAACTCCTGGCTTCTTGCGGCAACACGATAAAACTATGGGCTATAGCGGACGGAAAAGTAATACAAGAAATTTCCGGTCATACTGATTTTGTCACCGCCATCGCTTTTAGCCCGGACGGCAAGACATTGGCTTCGGGAAGCATGGACGGCAGTATAAAAATATGGTTGGTATCCGGAAAAAATTAAAATATTGAATATCGCCGGCAATTATGGTATAAGACCTAGAACTGATAATTTGGAGGATCAATGGGCAAGCTATTTGGCACAGATGGAGTAAGAGGAGTGGCTAATGTCTATCCGATGACTGCGGAGATCACCATGCAGATCGGACGGGCAGTGGCGCATTATTGTAAACATCACAAATACAGGCATAGGATCGTTATCGGTAAAGACACCCGGCTGTCAGGCTACATGATCGAGAACGCTTTGGTAGCAGGCATTTGCTCCATGGGTGTGGACGCCTTGTTAGTCGGCCCCATGCCTACTCCGGCTATTTCATTTTTAACTACTGATCTCAAGGCTGACGCCGGTATTGTCATTTCCGCCAGCCATAACCCGTTCCAGGATAATGGCATCAAGATCTTTAACCGTGACGGCTATAAACTGCCGGATGACGTGGAAAACCAGATCGAAGAAATGATCTTCTCCAAAAGCATTGATGCCCTGCGCCCGACCGCGGAAGAAGTTGGCAAGGCGTTCCGTATCGATGACGCGCGCGGCCGGTATATTACCTTCCTCAAGAAAACATTTCCCAATGAATTGAATTTAGAAGACCTGAAAATAGTAATTGACTGCGGTAATGGCGCCACCTATAAAATAGCCCCGTGCATCTTTGAAGAATTGGGAGCCAAGGTGATCGTCATGAATAACAACCCAGACGGCAAGAACATCAATGCTAATTGCGGCGCTTTACATCCCGAGGTCATGGCCCGGGAAGTAGTTAAAGAAAAGGCTGATGTCGGTCTGGCCTTTGACGGTGATGGTGACCGTTGCATAGCGGCAGATGAAAAAGGTGACATCGTCACCGGTGACCGCATGTTAGCCATCTGCACCCATACCCTGAAAAAAGAAGGAAAGCTCAAGAATGACATCCTGGTGAGTACCGTCATGAGCAATTTGGGACTGACCATGTTTTCCAAGCAATTAAAAATCGGGCATGTTACGACTAATGTCGGCGACCGCTACGTTCTGGAAGAAATGCTGAAAAAAGGGGCAGTCATCGGCGGTGAAGATTCGGGCCATATCATTTTCCTGGACTTTCATAACACCGGTGATGGATTGATCTCGGCATTGCAGCTTCTGGCCAGCCTGAAAAAAGAAGATAAGCCTTTTTCACAGGTTTCGCAATTAATGAAGATCTACCCGCAAAATACGATCAATGTGCAGGTAAAATCCAAGCCAGAGCTGAGCGCCGAATCAGAGATCATGCACGCGGTCAGGGATGCTGAGAACGAGCTGAAAGACCAGGGTCGTATCCTAGTGCGTTATTCCGGCACGCAGATGCTTTGCCGGGTAATGGTGGAAGCCGCTACCCAGGAGATCGCCGATAAACTGGCCAAGCGGGTAGCTGATGTAGTTAAAAATAAATTAGCCTAAAATAAGGAGATATTCGTGGCCTCAACTTTTTCTTTTGATATAGTTTCCCAGGTAGACCTGCAGGAAGTCGATAATGCCGTCAATCAAGCGCTTAAGGAGATTTCCCAGCGCTATGACTTCAAGAACTCAAAATCAGGAATAGAATTCAATAAAGGCGAAAAAACCATTACTTTAACCACCGATGACGCATATAAACTTCGTGCCCTCAAAGAAATATTATCCAACCGTTTCACTTCCAGGAAAATATCCCCGCGTGCCCTGGCCTATAAACCCGAAGAAACAGCTTTAGGCGGTACTATCCGGCAGGTTGCCAATATCACCGTAGGCGTGGAAAAAGAAAAAGCCAAGGAACTGGTGCAATTGATCAAAAAACTCAACGTGAAGGTACAGGTCCAGATCGAAGGGGAAAAACTGAGGGTGTCCAGCGCAAAAAAAGATGAATTACAAGCTGTCATACAATACCTGCATAGCCTTGATTTCTCCTTGCCTTTACAGTGCATTAATTATAGATAAAGAAAGAATTTAATGTCTTTTTTTGCTTTAAAAAGAAAAATAGTCTTCTTCCAACAATTTGCGGCGCTCACTAAAAGCGGCATTGGCCTTATGCCAACACTAGAGCATCTCCAGCGGCAGACCAGAGGACCTCTTTTGCCGATCATCGTCCAGGAGCTTAAAACAGCGGCCCAGCAAAATCAGCAACTTTCTGTAGTTTTTAAAAAACACGAATTATACTTTGGCAAGTTCCCGGTAGCCCTTATCAAGAGTGGTGAGGTCAGCGGACACCTGCCGGAGAATGCCGAAGTGATCGCCGCCCATCTGGAAGACAACTACAAGAATATCAACCGTTTGCTGGTGGGGATAGCTTACCCGGTAATCCTGCTGCATTTATTCATCTTGATCATGCCTGCAGCTGTTTTTTTCACCAATGGCCCCTTAGCCTATTTTACCCAGGTTTTCATCAAATTCCTGCTTTTATACGGCGCTGCCGCGATAATATATTTTGCCTATTTTTTCACCCGGGCCACAGCCAGGCCGGCTTATGACCGTATCAAACTATTCTTGCCGGTGATCGGCCAGCTATTACGGAACATAAGTATCTATAAATTCCTACGGGGCTTTGCCGCCTTGTATCAGTCTGGCATGAACAGCATCGAAAGCTGGCAAGTCGCTGCTGACCTAACAGATAATTCTTACCTGACCGCGCGATTATTGGGCGCCAAACATATCATAGACCAAGGCCGGCCATTGACCCAGGCTTTTGCACAAGCGGATATTTTCCCGGCGGAAGTAGTTGATATGGTCAATACCGGAGAAACCAGCGGCAATATTGACGGCATGCTGATTAAAGCCTCTGAATACCTGGACGAATCAACCCAGCGCACCATGCAGATCATCCTGCGGCTGGTACCCGTATTGGTTTATCTGATCATCGCGGGGATCATTGGGTACAGCATCATATCAGGATATTTACGCTACTGGGCGGAGATAGATAAGATTTTGAAATAGCTTGACTTTTTTCGTTATACATTATATAAATACGTACAAGAAGGTCCGGATCAACCGAATGTAAGGCGCGATAAATACTCAGAAATGGGAAGGATAATTTCACCGCAGATGCCTAACTTAACCCGCCATATATAATGCTGGCGGGTTTTTTATTTTTAATTGACTTAAATTGAAATATTGTGTAAAATAAAAGATTACGCTTACAGGGATGAATATGACAAAAAATAAGACCTGTATCACCAAGAGCTTTTATTTCTTCCTTACCTTAAGCTTAGCCGCTTTGTATAGTACCACCCTTTGGTCCGCTCCACGCAAATCCGACCAAGCTTCGCCGGGACACGTCATTATCGAGATCAAAAAAGCCGAGATCAGGTCGGCGCCTAATCCTGCCAGCACTATCTTGGAGATCGCGTTCAAAGGCGAGATATTCAAGGTCCTCCATGAATTGCCGGATTGGTATCTCATACAGCTTTCCTCAGGCAAAGAAGGGTACCTTTCCAGGAAATATGCCCGGGTCAAAATACTTGATACCTCCAAAAAAGCCCATCCCATCGTATCCAAACAGGTCAAGAAAGAGACCATGGACAATTATGTCCTGATCATTAGTTCTGGTTCCTTCATCAGGACCTCTCCGAAAGCGGATAGTAAGATCATTGCCCAAGCCAAAGTTGATAATGCTTTCAAATTAAGCAAGAAGGTCTCCACCTCTTGGTACGAAATAATTTTATCCAATGGCAAGAAAAGTTATGTTCCAGCCGCCATTACAAAGATAATTACTTCAGCTGACTTGGTAAAGCTTAAAGCGCAGCGGAAAACGGCAGTTGTTCCTAAACCTAAAACTCAGCCTCAGCCTGAACCTCAACCTAAACCTGTAGTTATTTCTCAACCACAACCCCAGCAAATGGTTCCCGTGGAAGTCCCCCAACAATTATATGCTGTGGCTATGAAGAACGATATTATCCTCAGGCAAGAACCAAACATATCTTCCAAGATCATGGTAACTGCCAAACAGGGGGACCATTACAAAATTAATTCTCAGGAAGGCATTTGGTGCTCGATTTCGCTGCCTGATAGCCAGCAGGCCTTTGTCCTGTCCAAGGTGATCAGGATCGTCAAAGAATCAGAATTGGCGGCTGCGGTCACTGAAGCAACCAAAGCAGCCAGGCAGATCAAATTAAAAACCGTTTCGGTAACTGATAAATCGGCAAAATTACGGGCCAAAGCCAGTGATGCTTCCAAAGTCATCATTACTGCCTCTCAAGGAACTGTATTCAAACTGGTCTGGGTTTACAAAGATTGGTATGAAGTACTGACCTCCTCAGGGACAGCTTTCATTTCTGATAAATCAGCCAAGCTGGTCAATGAAGAAGAGACTGAAGCTGAAACTCCAGTTGCACCCGTAACCGAAACTCCAGTACCGGCACCACCAGCGCCTGTACAACCAACACCTGAAGAACCGGTGATTATACCGCCAGTTCCGGCGCCAGTGGAAGAAAAGCCAGCTGTAGAAACAAAGCCGGAAACCGAAATAAAACCAATTATGGAGAAACCAGCGGTACAGGATGAAGACGCTTGGTTGCGAGATAAATATATATTAGTCACGACCAATATGGTGAATGTGCGTGAAACAGCAGATAAAAAAAGCCGTATCCTGGCCCGGGCCAATACTGATACCACTTATAAATTACTGGCGCGTCACAAAGGATGGTATGAAATATTCCTGCCGCCGGACCAGAATGCTTTTATTGCCGTCAGTCTGGCTGAAATCATTACTGAAGCTGACGTATTGGCCGGTCCCAATAAATTTGAAGAAACAAGAAAAGAACGGCAGGCCGCAGAATTAAAAGCTAAACAACTTCGTGCGGCTGAAGCGCTGGCTAAACGCAAGGAGACTGAACGGTTAGCCGCGGAAGCCAAGGCCCGGAAGCTCGCTGAAGAGAAATCCCGCAAAGAAGAGGCTTTCAAGGCTAAACTGGAAAATGAAAAAAAGGTCAAGGAAGACTCTGAACGAAGAGCCAACGAAGTTAAAGCTAAAGAACAAGAATGGCTTAAAGACAAGTACGTGCTTATCACGGTAAAAAAAGCCGTACTGCAAAAAGCGCCGAGTATAAAAGGAAAGATAATCGCCACGGTCAATATAGATGATACATATAAGCTTGTCTCCCGCGCAAAAGATTGGTATGAGCTTAATTTTTCCACTGGTACAGCTTATCTTAATCATAACCTGGGAACAATATTGAGTGAAACCGCTTTGGCCGAACATAAACAGAAAGTGGCGGAAGAAAAAGCCCGCAAGGAAGAAGAACTTAAGGCTAAACTGGATAATGAACGAAAGGTTAAAGAAGAATCTGACCGCCGGGCTAAAGAAGCCGCGGAATTAAAAGCCAAACAGGAAGCTGAGCGTAAGGCGAAGCTTGAAGCTGAAAAAGCCAAAGAACAGGAATGGCTTAAGGATAAATATGCTTTTATCAGCAAGAAAAATATAAACCTGCGCAAGGCT
Source organism: bacterium (assembly GCA_028716025.1). The sequence continues at coordinate 12,985 of JAQUQP010000016.1, forward strand.
CCCGTCAAAACCGCCCCAGTCATAGCCCAAACCAAGACTGGTGAATCCTTCAAGATCGTTTCCCGGACCAAAGAGTGGTATGAAGTCAGCCTGACAACCGGTACTGCTTTTATAGCCAGCAGCTTGGCAGAAGTCCTTACCGATAAAGAACTGGAGACAAAGCGGACTTTTGAAAAGGAATCTGCCGAAGCAAAAGCCCAGCAGCGCCGCGAAGCACAAGAGTTGAAAGAACGCCAGGAAGCGGAAGCTAAAGCCCTGGACGAACTTTGGTGTAAAGATAAATATATCGTAATCATGGCTGACAACGCCAATCTCCGCGCGGAACCTGCGCTCAAAGCCAAGATACTATCCTCAGCTAAAAAATCAGACATTTTCAAACTGTTATCCCGGGGTAAAGAATGGTACGAAATATTCCTGCCGCCGGACCAGAATGCTTTCGTCAGCATCGGATTAGTAGATATTTTAACCGAAGGCGAAGTAGAATCCAGGATCAAGAAAGAACAAGAACCGATACTGCGCAAACAACGCGCAGCCGAAGCCCTGGCCAAGCGCCAAGAAGCGGAACGTTTGGCAGCCGAAGCTAAAGCAAAAAAAGAAGAGGAAGAGAAAGCCCTGAAACTCCGCGCAGCGGAAGAATTGAAAGCCCGACAGAAAGCCGAATTAAAAGCCAGGCAAGAAAATGAGAAGAAGATCAAAGAGGAAGCTGATCTGCGGGCTAAAGAAGCCGCGGAACAAAAAGCCAAAGAAGAGGCAGAACTTAAAGCCAAAGAAATAGAATGGCTTAAAGATAAATATATATTGGTAGAAAAGAAAGCTGCGTTCCTTCCCGCGCCCAATAAAAAAGCTGCGCCCAGCGGCACAGCGCTCGCCGATACCAGTTTCAAGATCGTGACCAGGACCAACGAATGGTATGGCGTTGATACGTCATCGGGCACAGCTTTTATCCCTATTGACAAAGTTAAACTGATGACTGAACAGGAACTGAACGCCTATCGCCAACAGCAGGAACTTGCCCTCCAGGAAAAACTGAAAAAAGAAACAGAAGAGAAAGCCAGGAAAGAAACTGAGCTAAAAGCCAAACTGGAAGCAGAGCGCAAAGCCAAGGAAGAAATGGAATTAAAAGAGCGCCAGGCCGCTGAAGAAAAAGCCCGGCAGGAAGCCGAAGCCAAGGCCAAAATAGAATCTGAGGTTTTAAATAAATATATCCTGGTGCAAGTAGATAATGCCAACCTCAGGTCAGCTCCTAAAAAATCATCACCGATCATTACCAGGGCTAAAGAAGGGGAATCTTTCAAACTTGTCTGGATCGAATCAGATGATGACAATACCCGGTGGTACCAGGTCAATGTCCCCTCAGGCCAACAGACCATTAAAGCCTATATCCATTCATCCCTAGCCAAACCGGTAACCAAGGATGAACTCGATAAGATCACCCGATCAGGGCAGCCTATCGCCATATTGCCGCCAGTTACAACCGCGGCATTAGAACCAGCAATCATTGAGCCTCTGCCTCCAGCCACCACTGAAACAGCTGAACAAAAAGCCAAGGCAGAATCAGATGCTAAAATGCTGGCCTATATCGAAGATAAATATGTCTTGATCTTAATTGATAATACGAATATCAGGACCGCTCCGGATAAAAGCGCCGCGCTGATCACCAAAGCCAGGATTGACGAAGCTTTTAAAATAACCTGGATCAAGAAAGACCGGGCAAATACCCCGTGGTACCAGGTAAGCCTGTCCACTGGTACGCAACTAATGGACGGATATGTAATTTCCACGCTAACCAAACTAATTACCAAACAACAACTTGGCGAACATCGCTTTGCCCAGGAACAGGCGGCCCAAAATAAGGCTAGACAAGAAGCCGAACGTAAAGCCAAGCTGGAGACTGAACAAAAAGCCAAGGAAGAAAAACTTCGGTTAGAAGCTGAAGCTAAGGTGAAAAAAGCGGCGGAATTAAAAGCACAACAAGAAGAAAAAGCCCGCCTGGAAGCCGAGGCTAAAGCTAAGCGGGAAGCTGAATTAAAAGCCAAACAGGAAGCTGAACAAAAAGCCAAAGAAGAAAAAGAACGTTTGGCCCGGGAAGCCGCGGAATTAAAAGCCAGGCAGGAAACTGAAGCAAAAGCCAAAAAAGCGGCAGAATTAAAAGCCCAGCAAGAAGAAAAATCCAGACTGGAAGCAGAATCCAGAGCTAGAGAACAGGAATGGCTAAAAGACAAATACGTGGTCATTACCACTAATAATACTAATTTAAGGCAAGCTCCATATAAAACTGCGAGTATTATCACTAAAGCTAAAACCGGTGATGTCTTTAAGCTGAAAGCCCGTGGTAATGAATGGTATGAATTACTTAAGCCGCCAGACCAAGTGGTCTTTGTTATGGCCAGTCTTATAAAGGTAATGAGCGAATCAGAAGTCCAAGCAAAAGCTGAAGCAGAACGTTTGGCTAAGGAAGAAAAAGAACGGCTGGAAGCAGAAACCAAAGCCAAACAGGAAGCCGAAAGACTAGCTAAAGAAGAAGCCGCCAGAAAAGCCAAAGAACTGCGCGCGGCAGCTGAACTGGCGAAACAACAGGAAGAAGAACAGAAAAAACGCGAAGCCGCGGAACTGAAAGCCAGGCAGGAAGCTGAACAAAAAGCCAGGTTAGAAGCCTATGTTAGAGATAAATATATCCTTACCACATTGGATAGTACGAATCTACGAAGCGCGCCGGATAAAAATTCAACGATCATAGCCAAAGCTAATAATGACGTATCTTTCAAAGTGACTTGGATATCCCCGGACAAGCAGAATGTGCCCTGGTACCAAATAGCAGTTCCCAGCGGAACTAGCACTATCCAGGCTTATGTAGTTTCTACATTAGCTAAGTTAGTGACTGTGCAAGAGCTTAATGATCATCGGCTGACCCAGCAAAAAGAGGCTGAAGAAAAAGCCAGGCTGGCCCGGGAAGCCGCGGAATTAAAAGCCAAGCAAGAAGCTGAACTGCAAGCCAAACAGGAAGCCGAAAGACTAGCTAAAGAAGAAGCCGCCAGAAAAGCCAAAGAACTGCGCGCGGCAGCTGAACTGGCGAAACAACAGGAAGAAGAACAGAAAAAACGCGAAGCCGCGGAACTGAAAGCCAGGCAGGAAGCTGAGCGCAAGTCGAAGCTCGAAGCTGAAAAAGCGCAGGAAGAAGAATGGCTTAAAGACAAATATGTCCTGGTACAATATAAAGATGCCAATATCAGGAAGATTGCCAATAAAAACGCTGACATCGTCCAAAAGGCTCAACTCGGCCAGGATTTCAAGATCA
>JAQUQP010000016.1:16379-19627 GCA_028716025.1 bacterium
CAAGATCATCTCCAGAGGCAAGGAATGGTACGAAATAGCCTTAAATAACGGTACTGCCTACATTCATAATACTGTCGTAAAGGTCATGTCAGGAACAGAATTAGCCGCCTTGCGGCAACAACAGGAAACGGAAAAAGCCCAGCAGATACGTGCTGCGGCAGAATTAAAAGAACGCCAGGAAACCGAGCGAAAAGCCCGGCAGGAAGCCGAACAAAAAGCCAACGAAGAAAAATTACGTTTAGAAGCTGAAGCTAAGGCTAAAAAAGAGGCTGAACTAAAAGTCCAACTAGAGGAAAAAGCCCGCCTGGAAGCGGAACAAAAAACCAAAGAAGCCGAACAAAAAGCCAAGTCTGAAGAAGAAAGAGAAGACCTGGCTGAATATGGCTATGTTATCATTAATGCGCCGTACGCAGAGATCAGGGCTATTCCTGATACTGCCGGCCAAGCCTTGCTTATCGCCCTAAAAGGGGATGTTTTCAAATATAATGGCCAGCAAAAAGGCTGGTACCACATACTCACGTTCTCCGGTGAGACCAGATTCATCCGCAAATCGCTATGCCGTGGTTCAAATGCCGCACCGCAATTACCGGCCAAAGAATCTGCCCGCCGTGACATCTATGACACTCTCATCGATGCTAAGGATCGGGCCATGACCGACACCAACGCCAGGTACCCGTCAGTCAAGAGCCAGGCTGAATTGCAGGAAAAAATATTCTACCAGCAAACCATGGAGGAAAAGTTCATCCTGGAAATCTTCCATAAGTATAAGATCCAACCTGCCACCTATCTCACATTGTTATCAGAAGCTATTTCCAAGAACTGGTAATAGCCGCTGCAACAAACTCAAGAACGGGGGAAATATGAGCATGAAAACTATTTTGTATTATTTTACAGGCACTGGTAATTCACTGAAAATAACCCGCGACCTGGCGGCGCAACTAGGCGAGACAGAGATCATTCCCATGGCCAAAGTAATAGATCAGCCAACCATCTCCCCGGCTGCGGACCGAATAGGAATAATCTTTCCAGTCTATATGTGGGGCGTCCCGCTGATCGTAGCCAACTTTTCCCGCAAATTGCATGTTCCGATGTCAACCTATGTCTTTGGCCTTGCCAACTACGGCGGGTTCCCGGCCGGTACGCTGCTGATGTTAAAAGACATACTCGCGGCCAATAAGATCAATTTATCAGCGGGATTCGCTATCAGGATGCCTGGCAACTATACCCCGATGTACGGCGCCATACCAGTCGAAAAACAGCAAAAGAACTTTGCCCACGAAAGCACAATGATCAAGGAGATAGCTGAGACCATAAAAGCCAAAAAGAGTACTGCTATCCACGCCAATAACCTCTTGGTCAATGCCCTGTTTAGCTTCATCTACAAGCACGGTTCACTGAAGATCCCGGAAGGGGATAAAACTTTCTGGGTTGACGATAAGTGTAACAGCTGCGGTATTTGCGAAAAAGCCTGCCCGGTCAGGAATATTAAAATGGCTGCCGGCAGGCCTGTCTGGTTGCATCATTGCGAACAATGCGTAGCCTGCCTGCAATGGTGCCCGCAGGAAGCGATACAAGTCGGTAAGAACACGGCGACACGCAAGAGATATCATCAACCGGATATCACGGTACAAGATATCATGGACCAGCAAAAGAACTAGCACACAAATTAGTCTCATACAAAGGAGTATGATGAAATGAGCGGAATCTTTGGAGTTGTCGCGAAAAGTGATTGTATCCAGACTTTGTTCTACGGGACCGATTATCATTCCCATCTTGGAACTGAATTCGGCGGCCTGGCAGTATTAGGGCAAAATTTCAAAAGACAGATACACAATATCAGCCAGAGCCAGTTCAAATCAAAGTTTTATGAAGATTACCGCCACATGGAAGGGAACAAAGGTATCGGCGTGATCAGTGACTCCAATGAGCAACCCATGTACATTAACTCCCGGTTTGGCCCGTTCTGCCTGGTCACCTCGGGCTTGATCGAGAATAAGGAAGAGCTGACTAAAATACTTTTTGAAAAAGGCTATTCTTTCAGCGAACAGGGCAAAGACGGAGTGAACGTCACTGAGTTGATCGCCAAACTGATCATCACGGGTAAGGATATCGTCGACGGCATTGAAAAGATGTTCGAACTGATACAAGGGTCCTGTTCTTTATTGTTGCTTAACAAAGATGGGATTTACGCGGCCCGTGACCGCCGCGGCTATACGCCGCTGGTGATCGGCAAGAACGACGGTACTTGGGCTGTAACCGCGGAAAATAGCGCCTTCCCCAACCTGGGCTTTGAAACTGTCAAATTCCTGTTGCCCGGCGAGATCACGCTCATTACGGACAAAGGGCTAGTCTCTAAAAAGAAAGGCAATAAAACCAATCAGGTTTGTTCTTTCCTATGGATCTACACCGGATTCCCGGCTTCCGATTACGAAAATATCAACGTGGAAGTGGTCAGGGAGCGCTGTGGCCGGGCATTGGCTAAACGGGACAAAGATATAGAAGTCGATGTAGTCAGCGGCGTACCTGATTCTGGCCTGGCCCATGCCTTGGGTTATGCCATGGAATCAGGCAAGCCGTTCCGCCGTCCGCTGATCAAATATACTCCTGGATATGGCCGTAGCTATACTCCGCCATCCCAAGAAACCCGCGACTTGATCGCCAAGATGAAGTTAGTCCCGATCAAAGAGATCATTAAAGGCAATCGCATCGTCGTCTGTGAGGATTCTATCGTGCGCGGTACCCAGTTAAAAAATTTTACCGTAAATAAGCTGTGGGATTGTGGCGCCAAGGAAGTACATGTTCGTCCTGCCTGTCCGCCGCTCATGTATCCGTGCAAATTCTGTCTCTCTACCCGTTCTATAAATGAACTGGTAGCCAGGCGCGCGATCAAAGCGCTGGAAGGCAAGGACATTGAAGATGTTTCTGAATATTTGGATCCTAATTCCAAAAAATATAAAAAGATGGTGGAATGGATAGCCAGGGACATAGAAGTAACCACCCTGCGGTATCAGACCATCGAAGATATGGTCAAAGCCATTGGCCTGCCGCGCAAACAGCTATGTGTCTACTGCTGGACAGGCGGAGAACCAAAGAGCTAATACTATTTAAGTAACATCCCTCATTTCAGAGCAGAGGGAGATGATCATATATGGCTAAACTTAATTGTTGGGAATTCATGCGCTGCGGCCGGGAATACGGCGGCTGCAAAGAAAATGAAAAAGGAGTGTGCGTAGCTTTCACGGAAGCAA
>JAQUQP010000017.1 GCA_028716025.1 bacterium
AAGAAGGCCAAGATGTTACGATTATTGCGTGTGGCAGTTTAGTGACAGAATCGTTACAGGCCGCGGCGTTGCTGGCTAAAGAGAATATCCAGGCTAGAGTTGTTAATATTCACAGTTTAAAACCTCTAGATGAAAAAATAATTATTAGCGCTGCCCGGGAAACAAGAGCCATAGTCACGGCTGAAGAGCATCAGATTTACGGTGGACTAGGCGGTGCAGTGAGTGAGGTTATAGTTAAAAATTATCCGGTGCCGCTGGAAATGGTCGGAGTACAAGATTCTTTTGGAACCTCAGGTGCGCCTGAAGAGCTGATGCGGTTTTTCCATTTGAAAGATATAGACATTGTCGCGGCGGTAAAAAAAGTAATTGCCAGAAAAGGATAAAAATGGCCCGGCGGGTTATTCTTGTCATTTTGGACAGTGTGGGCATCGGCGAGTTGCCGGATGCCAACCTTTACCTGGATCAAGGTTCTAATACCCTGGGAAATCTGGCCAAAGCCTTGGGCCGGCTTGATCTTCCGGTATTAGAGGGATTAGGACTAGGAGAACTCGTTGATCTGGGGCATCCCCGGACAAAAGCTATTATGGGTTGTTACGGCAAAATGGCAGAAGCTTCTCCCGGCAAAGACACTACCACCGGCCATTGGGAATTGACCGGCTTGGTCTTAAAAAAACCTTTCCCGTTATATCCTCACGGTTTTCCCCCGGAAATTATTAACGAGCTTGAAAAAAATATCGGTACTAAAGTGATCGGCAATATCCCGGCCAGCGGTACAGAGATCATCAAGCAGCTTGGCGAAGAACATCTCCGGACCGGGTATCCTATTGTTTACACTTCAGCTGATAGCGTTTTTCAGATCGCCTGCCACGAGCAAACTTTCGGCTTACAGAAATTATATGATATTTGCCAACGCGCCAGACAATTATTGAACAATGACCACGCCGTCGGCAGAGTGATCGCCCGCCCGTTTATCGGGAATGGCCGCGTTGATTTTCGCCGGACACCCAACCGGAAAGATTATTCCCTGAAGCCGCCGGCGCCAACAGTATTGGACCTGTTAAAACAAAAGGGGCTGCTGAGCTTTGGGATAGGAAAAATAGAAGATATTTTTGCCGGGCAGGGATTAACTGAAAGTATCCACACCAGGGATAATAGTACGGGCTTGACAGCTACCCGGGATACAATGCGGAAGACTACCGGAAAATCAGGACTGATCTTTGTAAACCTGGTTGATTTTGATATGCTCTATGGGCATCGTAATGATATCAATGGTTATGCCCAGGCCCTGAAAGATTCTGATCAAGGCATAGCCAGGCTCATTGAGGATATGCAGGATGAAGATATGCTTATTATCACTGCTGATCATGGCTGTGACCCGACGACTCCCAGTACTGACCACTCTCGTGAATATGTGCCATTGCTGGTATATGGGAAACAACTAAAGAATAATATTAATCTGGGAATAAGGTCCACTTTTGCTGATGTCGGCCAAACTATTGCAGCGTATTGCCAACTAATTCCTTTAGCCAACGGGACCAGTTTCCTAAACCAAATATTATAAAGTTTATAAGTAAATGCTTCTTACGGAGTACACATGGATTGGTTTTTTTTGCTAGCGATCATATTGACCGTCATCTATGATATTTTAAATGGCTATAATGATGGGGGCAGTATAATCGGTACTTTTGTTTCAGCTCCATTTCTTTCTCCCGTACGTATAGTTATGTTAGTTTGCTTTTTTGAATTGTGCGGAATGTTCATTATATTCTATATCGGTACACAGATAGCCCAGAGTATTACCAGCCTAAGCCTGTTTACTGTAACCCCGGCTATTATACTTGCTGCGCTTAGCGCTGCCGTTATCTGGAAGATATTAACCCTAACCGTTGGGATCCCTACTTCTTCTGCTCATGCCTTAGTTGGTGGCCTTGCCGGGGCGATTTTTGTGGCATATGGATGGAGTGGGATCGCCCAAGATGTTTTTGGAAAGATTATCATAATTTTACTGGCCACTCCGGTAGTTAGTGCTGTATTAAGTTATTCGTTAATGCATCTTGAGCTATTTTTCCTGCACCGGGCCACACCGCAGATCAATAGTTCATTAGGTAAATTGCAGCTTTTGACCGTGGCTATGACCAGCACTTTACATGGGGCGACAGAACCGCAAAAAACAATGGCTGTCTTAGTATTAATCTTAGCCGCGTTTGGTTATAAGAAAGATCTATCTGTTTCTCTATGGATAGTAATAGTTTCAGTTTCTTTGATTGTGTTAGGTATTTTGGCTGGAGGCTGGCGCATTGCTAAAACCTTTAACCGCAGGCTTTTAAAGATCAGGCCGATCGATTCAGTGACCGCGCAGTTAACTGCCAGTATCGTGATCCTGGCCTCGGCTTTATGGGGCGGGACTTTCTCCACTAGCCAGGTCATAGGTTCCGGTTTGGTGGGCGCTGGTGTAGCTAAACGATTTAACCAAGTCAGCTGGCGGGTGGCGCGGCATATTCTTGTAGCCTGGCTGGTCACCATCCCGGCGGTAGGATTGTTGGCCATGATTATCTGGAAATTACTGGACTTGTATTCGATAGCTGTAAAGGGAGGATTATGGGTTTAAAAGAATTTTTTTTCCCGAAAGAAAAGAATTTTAGTAAATTACTTTTGGACCAGGCTGATAAAAGCCTGGACGGAATTATTGCCTTGGAAGAGTTTATCACCAAACCCAGCCAAGAAGCTGGTGACAAAGTTAAAAGGATGGAGCAAGATGCTGATGACCTGCGGCATATCCTGATCACTGAACTGAACAAATCTTTCATTACTCCTTTTGACCGGGAAGACATTTTCGCTCTTTCACGTACCGTTGATGATGTGGTGGACTATGCGAAAAGCACAGTGGGAGAAATGGCCTTATTTAAAGTAGAGCCGAATCCTTCATTACTTAAAATGGTGAATATCCTGCGCCGCCAGGCTGAGGAAATATCGCGGGCTATCTTTCATCTACAGACTAAGCCTTCACTGGCCCTGGAGCATGCGCAGAAAGCTAAAAAATTGGAAAATGAAATGGAACGTACCTACCAGGAAGCCTTAGTTGAATTATTCAAAGAGAAGGATACCATTTATATCCTCAAATTACGGGAGATTTACCGGCATCTTTCCAATGCCGCTGACCGGGCTGACGAAGCCGGTAATATTATCGGGGATATTGTGGTGAAACTGACATGATGCGGACAAAGATCGAACAAGCGTTAAAATTGATCCAGATGAAAAAAATGATCCAGCCGGAAATAGGAATCGTATTAGGTTCGGGATTAGGAGTATTAACGGAAGAAGTGGAAAATAAGGTTGTCATCCCTTTTATGGAGATTCCCTATTTTGTTTCTTCCACTGTGGAAGGGCATGACGGGGTCCTGGTTTTAGGGACTCTGGCCGGCAAAGATGTAGTCATTATGCGCGGTCGATTACATTATTATGAAGGATATAGTATTGAGGAGGTCACTTTCCCCATCCAGGTGATGAAAGCTATGGGAGTTGATAAGCTTTTTCTGACCAACGCCAGCGGCGCCATAAACAATAGATATCATCCCGGCGATCTGGTCCTGATCAAAGATCATATAAATTTTATGAGTGTAAATCCGTTACGGGCGGAAAAAGGGGAGCCGATCAATTTTCTGGATCTTACCAGTGTCTATTCCCCGGAATTAAGAAAGCTGGCGAAAATCGAAGCCCGGAAACTTGCGATAGATCTGCAAGAAGGTATTTACGCTGTGGTGACGGGGCCAACGTATGAAACTCCTGCTGAGATAAAAATGTTTAAAAAAATAGGGGCTGATATTATCGGTATGTCCACTGTCCCGGAAGCTATTATTGCCAGGTCACTGGGCCTGGAAATACTAGGATTAGCCTGTGTAACCAATCAGGCGGCCGGTATTGGTAAAGTAAAGCATAGTCATCGCACTACGCTGGAGATCGCCCAAAAAGTCAGTTTTAATCTAAATAAATTAATAAAAGCGATTCTCAGGGAATTATAAATGAATGTGGTCGAGATCATCACTAAAAAAAGAAACGGCAAGAAGTTATCTATTACTGAGATTAAGTATCTGGTAGATGGATACACTAGGGGTACTATACCTGATTATCAACTGGCTGCTTTTTTAATGGCGGTTTACTTTAGAGGTATGGGATTGGCCGAGACAACGGCTTTGACCGATGCCATGGCCTGCTCGGGCAAAATACTGAACCTAAAAAGCTTAAAGGGAAGAATTATTGATAAACATTCTACGGGCGGGGTGGGTGATGGTATTTCATTGGTTCTGGCGCCGTTAGTCGCCGCGGCTGGAATGCCGGTGCTCATGATGAGTGGCCGGGGATTGGGGCATACCGGCGGGACGTTGGATAAACTGGCTAGTATCCCGGGATTTAGAACCACTTTGACCAGTCAGGAGGCGGTGCGACAGGTTCAGAAAATAGGGGTAGCTATGATCGGGCAAACCTTAGAGCTGGCCCCGGCTGATAAAATGATATATGCTTTAAGAGATGCTACTGGAACAGTAGAGAATATTTCCCTGATTTGTGCCAGCATATTGAGCAAAAAAATAGCCGCCGGCATAGATGGATTGGTACTGGATGTCAAGTGCGGCAACGGGGCGTTTATGCCTGATTTTGCCGCTGCGAAAAAACTGGTAAGAACCTTGTTAGCCGTGAGCCATAAGAAGGGTTTAAAAATAAAAGTATTGATTACGGATATGAACCAGCCGTTAGGCAATGCTGTTGGTAATAGTCTCGAAATAATTCAGGCGATAGAGGTGCTTCAGGGTAAGGGACCGGTAGATTTTACAGAATTAACCTTGGCTCTGGGAGCAGAAATGCTGATACTGGGTAAGAAAGCCGGTAATACCAGGGAAGCTATAAAAATATTGCAAGATTTAATTATTAATGGTCAGGCTCTGGATAGATTTTATCTCCTGGTAAAAGCCCAGGGTGGAAAAGTTCACCAGCTTCCCAAGGCTAAGAGTACATTAGAGATCAAAACCTCCGCCAGTGGCTATGTCGGTGGTATGGATACCAGGGAAATTGGCCTGGTTGCCGCGATGCTTGGCGCCGGCCGACAAAAAAAAGAAGATGCTATTGATTATAGTGCCGGCATCATTCTGCATAAGAAGATTGGCGATATGCTGCGGCCCGGAGACTCTTTAGCCAGTATCTATTACAATAACGCGGCGATATCTATTAATGAGATCAAGAGTAGATTCAGAGCCGCGATCCGGATCAAAAAGACCAAGCCGGTCAGACAGTCGCTTATTTATCAATAGAGGACCAGGAATAAGAGGCGGTCGAAATGGGTAATGTTTGACAATTCTTTATTAATTGGATACAATGGCTACGTCGCAATAAATCATAGATAGGATAAAGTGCATGGAAGACGCCGATAAGAAAATAATTGAAGAATCTTTGATCCTCTTACAGGCTGAGATCAAAGCCATTTTTCAGGGATTTCAAGATATTTTTTTTAAGGTAAGGGAAGATGGGACAATCCTTGATTATAAAGCCGGTGATGAGACATTGTTGTATATGTCTCCCCAAGAGTTCTTGGGAAAAAGGATGCAGGATATATTGCCTGACCCAGCTGGCCGACTTTTTTATGAAGCTCTGCAACAAGTAAATAAAACGCGTCAAAAAGTCCCGCTCAGCTATTGGTTGTCTCTGTCCGGCGTTAAGCACCATTTTGACGCACGGCTTTTGCCTTTCCTGGACAAACAGGTTATTATTATGGTGCGCGATACGACTGCGGAGATAACTACTGAACAATCCTTGAAAGAAAGCAGGGAATACCTGAGCAAAGTTATGAATGCAGTAGCTGATCCTATTTTTGTCAAAGACAGATATCATAAGTGGATTTTGCTTAATGATGCTTACTGTAAATTTATGGGATATAAAAGGGAAGAACTTATTGGAAAATCCGATTTTGATTTTTTTCCTAAGGAACAAGCTGAAGTGTTTTGGGCCAGAGATGAAATAGTTTTTAATGATCTTACGGAAGATAGTAATGAAGAGCAATTTACCGATGCCAGCGGTATTCTTCATATTATTCTTACTAAAAAGACTTTATACGTGGATGATCAAGGAGAAAAGTTTATTGTCGGTATTATCCAGGATATAACCCAGCAAAAAGTTACCGAAGAGAGTCTGCTGGAAAGCTATCGTAAGCTTCAACGAACTTTAGAAGGTACTGCTAACGCTTTGGCTACAGCTCTGGAAAAAAGGGATCCTTATACGGCAGGTCACGAGAAAAGAGTCGCCAAGCTAGCCTGCGCGATAGCTCAAGAGATGGGATTGAGTAATGACACCGTAGCTGGCATAAAAGTAACCGCCTTTTTACATGATATTGGCAAGATCGTGGTGCCGGCGGAGATCCTATCTAAGCCCAGTCGCTTGAACGAATTTGAATATAGTATTGTCAAAACCCATCCTGAAGTAGGGTATGAGATATTAAAAGAATTGGAATTTCCCTGGCCGGTGGCCCAGGTTGTTTTACAGCATCATGAGCGCCTGAACGGGACCGGTTATCCAAAGGGATTGAGCGGTGAAAGTATTATCCGGGAAGCCCGGATCATGGCTGTCGCTGATGTTACTGAAGCTATGTGTTCGCATCGTCCCTATCGTCCTTCGTTGGGCGTGCAAAAAGCACTGGATGAGCTAAAACAGCATCAAGGTACGTTGTATGATCCTGTTGTTGTTGATGCCTGTATCACTGTTTTTACCAAGCGTAACTTTAAATTCGATTAACTCTAACAGGACTATAATGGGCCCAAAATATCAGAACCTTTTTTTTAATATTGCCGGGTGGATTTTTATTGTTCTGGGGATTTTAGGTTTATTTTTGCCTATTTTACAAGGGCTTCTTTTTTTAATTATCGGTCTGTTCCTACTGGCCAAAGGAAATATATGGGCCAGTAATTTACTGGAAAAATTAAAAGGAAAATATCCGGAAACCTTTATGCAATTTGAGCGCCTTAAAAAGAAAATGGTGGGATATATACGTAGCACTTCGATTAAACAGGTATTTTTATCTCCGGCACTACTGCCCCTTGCAGGAATGTGTTTGTTTTGGGTACTAGTGTTTTCTGAGGTGCTGTTTAAGAATAAGGTATTTATATTTGGCGAGATAGCCCGCTTTTACTTACCGGGTTATAAGATAATAACCGAAGCCTGGCAACACGGGCATTTACCCTTATGGGTGTCACAGATTTTTTGCGGTTTTCCCCTGTTTGCCGTAGGACAATTAGGTGTCTTTTACCCTTTAAACTTCTTGGTGCAGTCTTTCCTGGCCCCAGAGTATGCTCTCTCTTTACTTCTTATTTTTCATTTTTTGCTAGCCGGTCTTTTTACCTATATTTATACGCGGCAAATGGGTTTGGAAGAGGTCGCAGCTTTAATAACCAGCTTGGTATTTGTTTTTGGCGGATTTTTAGTCACGAATTTGATGCAGGTCAGCTTGATCTTTACTGCGGCCTGGTTGCCACTGGGATTTTATTGTCTGGAGAGATATATACAAGAACGAAAGCGTTCTTTCCTGGTATGGCTAAGCCTGGTTGTGGCTTTACAAGCCTTGGCCGGGAATCCGCAGATAGTACTATGGTCCATAGTGATATATGCCATCTATTTTGCCTGGTTTTGGTCCCGGGAGAAGTTTTCTTTTAAGGAAGCCGTGTATTTTACTGGTTTGATCATTCTGGGTTTATCTATGGCCGGGATACAGTTACTGCCATATCGTGAATTGGTTATGAATGGAACACGCTCGGCTCATTATAATTATGGCGCCGTTTCTTTTCCGATACGTAATTTCATTACCTATATTTTTCCTAATTTCTTTGGCTGGCAAAGTCCCTCAGACAGCCCCTATTACTATGGTCTGGCAACCTACTGGGATTTAGCCTGTTATATTGGTATTGCCCCGCTGGTTTTGGCCTTAGTGGCCATGATGTTCCGGCTGACCAGGCATTTGAATTTTTTTATTTTTCTTTTTGCCATGACTACGATCCTGTCTCTTGGTTACCATCCTGCGGGGATTTCTGGTTATCTATTGGTGATAAGTTTCAGTTTGTCTGTCCTGGCTGGATTTGGGTTGAAAATAATACTATTAAAAAAAGAAAGATTTAGCCTGGCTCTAAAACGGGTATATATCTTGATCGGTTCTTTTATGTTGCTGGCTTTTGGACTGGGTTACGGCCTGATCTTGATCGGTAAGGAACGGCTGGCTAAAACAGCGGGTATTTTCGTTCATCTTCCTTTTTATAAATTAGCCAGCTGGGCTGACCAGCTAATTGGCGGATTACAGTATTCCCTGAATTTGATCAGTCTCCATGTCTATGTCCAATTGATCATTCTCTTTTTAGTATATTGGATCATTAAAGGTTTCCTGGAAGGGGAGCTTAAGGCGAAATCTTTTCAGCTGGTTTTATTAGGTATTATTATGTGTGATTTATATTATTTTAGTCTGGGGTATAATGTGACCACTGAAAAGAATGAATTAACCCCTTCCTTCCGGTTACTCAATATACTGAAAAGGGATCCCGATTATTTCAGGATCTATAACTATAAGATACAACGTGAATCAATGATCTTGGGCCCGGACCAAGCCCTGGTCCCGGATATGAACCTGTTGTGGAACATCGATGAAGTCAGCGGATATAGTCCGGTGGAATTGAAAACGGCACACCAACAGATAGCAGAATTTGAGCACCCGGGTATTCCTCTGGACTTGCCGTTATTAGGGCGGGAAAATGTAAAATATATTATTAGTTCCCAAAAGATAACGACAGCTGGCTTAAAACTGGTTTTTCAGGATGCGCGGATATATATGTATGAGAACTCATATTTTAAACAACGCGCCTATTATCTACAACAGAAGCAGTCCCACCCTATCATCGCTTTTTATCATAATGGTGAAATTAAGATCTACACAGATCTGCCCTTGCCGGACCAGCTGATTTTAAAAGAAATGTCCTATCCCGGTTGGCAAGCTTCGGTTGACGGAGTCCCTGTGCCGCTAGAAAATGAGGAGGGGAAGTTTGGTAAGATTGCTGTGCCCGCCGGTAAACATGAGATATGGTTCAATTACCGGCCCCGTTCTTTGCGCCTGGGGATGCTGCTGAGTTCTTGTTCCATAGTTGTTTTCCTGATATTGCTTTTTAGCAAATTTTCAAAGAGGATATAACATATTTTTTGAGAGGAGTAATAATGGCAAAAATTGAATTAGGTATTATCGGCGGCAGCGGGTTATACGATATTGAAGGGATCAAGAATTTAAAAGCCAAAACAATCGCCACTCCTTTTGGCCAGCCGAGCGATCAATTTATGATCGGTGATCTTAATGGCAAGAGAATAGCTTTTTTGCCCCGTCATGCCCGCGGGCATAGGATCACGCCTTCAGATATAAATTACCGGGCCAATATTTTTGGCTTCAAGAAATTGGGCGTTGAGAAAATATTGTCTGTAAGCGCGGTAGGGAGCATGCGTGAAGACCTGGTTCCCGGAGACCTGATGGTCGTGGACCAGTTTTTTGACCGCACCACGCAAAGACGCTCCACCTTTTTTGGTAAAGGACTGGTAGCGCATGTGGGCATGGCGAATCCGGTTTGCCCGGTGCTGAGCGGGGCAGTGTATGCTATCGGGCAGAAATTAGGGTTCCGTATTCATCGCGGGGGAAACTATATCTGTATCGAAGGGCCGCAGTTTTCTACCAAAAGCGAAAGTGAAATTTACAGGAGATGGGGAGTAGATGTGATCGGAATGACTAATGTTACTGAAGCCAAACTGGCCAGGGAAGCGGAAATTTGTTACAGTACGCTGGCTTTGATCACAGATTATGATGTCTGGCATACTTCCGAAGCCGCGGTCAGCGGTGACGGGGTGATCAAGGTATTATTGGGTAATGTGTCTAAAGCCAAAACGATCATAAAAGAATTGGTGAATGTCCTGCCGATCAAATCAGATTGCCATTGCGACCGGGCATTGGCTGACGCGCTCATTACTACCCGGGAGAAGATCCCCGCTAAAACTAAAAAAGATTTACAGGTTATCGTGGGGAAATATTTAAAATAAAATGATACTTTCCAAGGAGGTTTAGTTGAATAAGATCTTAGTTGTGGGCTCGATCGGCCTGGATACCGTAGAGACTCCCTTTGGCCAGGTGCAGGACGTACTGGGAGGTTCAGCCACTTATTTCAGCGTGGCAGCCAGTTTTTTCACTCCGGTAAACCTGGTCGCTGTCGTAGGATCTGATTTCCCTGAAAAAGAAGTAGCCTATTTACAGAGCCGGAAAATAGATACCAAGGGACTGGTTATTAATCCAGGAAAAACATTTCGCTGGAAAGGGAAATACAGCTACGACCTGAATACAGCCCAGACCCTGGATACCCAATTGAACGTATTTGCCCAATTTAAACCAGTACTGCCGCCTGAATACCAGGACTCACCTTTTGTACTGCTGGCCAATATTGACCCGGAATTACAACTGGAAGTGCTCAAGCAGGTCAAGAACCCTAGATTTATCGCTTGCGATACCATGAATTACTGGATTGAAAAGAAAGTAGACGCTTTGAAGAAAGTGATCGCTGCCGTAGACCTGCTTTTTATCAATGAGGCTGAGATCAGGCAATTGACCAAGGAATTGAACCTGGTCAAAGCCTGCAAAAAAATATTTTCCTGGGGCGCCAAGCATGTCATCGTCAAACAGGGAGAATACGGCGCGCTTATGTTCAGCCAGGGGGCTGTTTTCAGCGCTCCCGGATTCCCGCTGGAAGAAGTGAATGACCCGACCGGCGCTGGCGATAGTTTCGCCGGTGGTTTTATGGGTTATCTCGCTAAAAAAGGGGAACTTTCAGAAAAATATTTCCGCCAGGCGACAATCGTCGGCAGTGTGATGGCGTCTTTTAATGTGGAAGATTTTAGCTTGAACCGGTTTAAAAGGCTGCAGTATGAGGAAATTGAACGCCGGTTTATAGAGTTTAAGCGCTTATCTCATTTCGAAGAAACGCTTTAACCGTAAGGAGGATCATCTAGTGGAAAAGGAAATACAGGAACTGGTACAATTGGCTAAAGCCGCAGCGGATAAAGCTTATGCCCCGTATTCTAAATTTAAGGTTGGGGCTGCCCTGTTGACAGCCAATGGTAAGGTGTTTTCCGGTTGTAATGTAGAGAATGCTTCTTATGGGCTGAGTATGTGCGCTGAACAGGTAGCTATTGTCAAAGCGATAAGCAGCGGGGAAACAAATTTCAAGATTATGGTAATATTCACCCCGACTGATAATTTGACTCCTCCCTGCGGTGCTTGCCGCCAGGTGATCGCTGAGTTCAACCCCCGGATGGAAGTGATCTTGGTTAATAAAAAAGGGGAAATGAAAGCCCTGAATATGACCAAATTGCTGGCTGAACCATTCAGCCTGAAAAAGGATGCAATATGATCCAGGCAGTAGTGTTTGATCTTGACAATACGCTTTGGGATTTTATGAAAGCCAAACGCGTGGCAGTAGAAGCAGCGGTTGAAGCGATGATTGACGCGGGCTTGGATCTTTCCAAGGAAGCAATGATCAACCGGATATTTAATCTCTATTCTGTGGAAGGAATTGAAGACCAACAGATCTTTGATAAAATATTATTGCAGGAGTTCGGTAAAATTGATTATAAGATCCTTGCCGCGGGGATAATTGGCTATCGCCGGGCCAAAGAAGGAGCTCTGACTCTCTATCCGCATGTTATGTCTACCTTAATTGGTATAGCCAAGCGGGGCATCAAAATGGCGGTGATCAGCGATGCTCCCCGGCTGGCAGTGTGGATGCGGTTATGCTCATTTAATTTGCATCCGATATTTGACCAGGTCATTACCTTTGATGATACCGGAGAGCGGAAGCCAAGTCCTAAACCTTTCCGTAAATTATTAGAATTATGGCTGCTGGATCCGCGGCAGGTAGTCATGGTGGGAGACTGGGCGGAACGCGATGTAGTTGGAGCTAAGCAGGTGGGTATGAAAACGATCTTTGCGCGATATGGTAATCTTTTTGAAACTAAAGAAAGCGGTGCTGATTACGAAATAAATGATATCAAAGAGATATTAGGGATAATCGAAAAAGAAAATGGCTAAGTATTTTAAAGAATTTATAGCTTTAGCTGGTATCTATATTGCTTCCGGCAGAAAAGGAGCAGTCCCGATCGGGATTGCTCTTTTTGGTTCCTGGCAGATTGTTTTTCTTTATCTGCTCATTATTGAACTGGCGCAGGTGCCACTTTTTTACATTTTACTGGGACCGGTAGCTTCCCGCACTGCGTGGGTACAGCGGTTGAAAACAAGATATCAGCCCCAAAGACATAAGATAACGCACTCAAAGCCGTTTATAGCAGCTAAAAAATATGGCGGCTGGGGAGTTTTTTTTATTGTGGCTATGCCAGCTTTTACCGGCGGCGTATTAGGGGGAGTATTACTGGCCAGGTTGCTAGGATTAAACCAGCGTAAAAGCATGCTGTCGATCCTGGGCGGGATCCTGGCATGTAATGCGGGTCTGGTTTTTGGTGTTGTGGGGATCAAATGGCTATTCACATAAGCTTTGTAAAAAATAAAATAAATCCATATTTACTGAGTATTGGGCTAGTATTTCTGACAACTTTATTTGGTATATTCATTAAAGGGCGACTAGAGCCGACAAACCTGGTTATGTTTTATCTGCTGGTGGTCGTTATCGCTGCAATTAATTGGGGTAAAGGACCAGCAATCACTGCTTCAATTATTGGCGTGCTCTCTTTTGATTTCTTTCTGGTCCCTCCCTATTATACTTTTACCGTAGCCAGTGTACATTATATTTTCACCTTTATCGGATTGCTCATTGTTGGCCTCGTGGTCAGTACTTTAGCTTCCAAGGTACGGGAGCAGACCATTAAAGCGCAAAAAGTCGAGTTATTACAAGAAACGGAAAAATTGCAATCCGCGCTTTTACACTCGATCTCCCATGATTTAAAAACTCCGTTGGTTTCTATTAAAGGCGCTCTGTCCACCCTTATTGGCAGCAGCGCCAATCTTGAAGCGATAACCAAAGAAGAGTTATTAGATACTGCTTATGAAGAATCTGAGCGCCTTAACCGGTTGGTTGAAAATCTTTTAGACATGACTAAAATGGAAGCTGGAGCTTTACGGATCACCAAAAAACCTAGCGACCTCAGGGATATCGTGGGAGCCTCTCTGGATCAGCTCAAAGAAAAGGTAGGACAGAGAAAACTAAAAATTGACATACCCGGCGAAATCCAGGAGATTACCGTTGATTTTTCTTTTATGATGAAAGTATTTAATAACCTGATCGATAACGCGCTTAAATATTCTCCTCCAGGCTCATTGATTACGATTAGGGCTAGGGAGAACCAGAGACAGATAATTATTGAAGTTATTGACCAGGGTTTTGGCATACCCGAGACCGACCTGAAGCGTATATTTGATAAATTTTACCGGGCAGAAAAACCGCAGCAAATAACCGGAACCGGGTTAGGACTTTCTATCTGTAAAGGAATAATTGAAGCTCATGAAGGAGAAATCACAGCCAGGAACAATCAGGGACCTGGAGCGACCTTGATCATTAAGTTACCTCGCGCGGTAGAAGAGTAGGACACTATTTTATGGAACAACCCCAGAATATCAGGATCCTGGTAGTGGATGATGAGAAGGCGATCAGACGGTTCTTAAAAGCCTCTTTGTCTTCTTTTGGTTACAGTATATTTGAGGCAGCAACTGGCACTGACGCTTTGGAAAGGGCCTTGGCTATACATCCGGATGTTATTATTCTGGATCTCGGATTACCGGATATTGATGGCCTCGATGTCATTCACCGGATCCGCAAAAGGGCTAAAACACCTATTATCATCCTTTCAGTAAGAGAAGAACTGGATGATAAAGTTGCAGCTCTCGACGCCGGCGCAGATGATTACTTAACTAAACCATTTAAAGTCCAGGAACTATTGGCGCGTATCAAGGCAGTGTTAAGACGTCTTTTGCCGGCTGACCAAAAAGCTGTTTTTCAAGTCGGTAAACTATTAATTGATGTGACTAAACATCAGGTGACCGTTGATGGCGCCCAAGTGAATATATCGCCCACTGAATTTGAGGTATTGAAGCTTTTAGTGATCAATGCCGGCAAGGTCCTGACCCATAAACAGATCCTGAAAGAAGTCTGGGATAAAACCGAAGAATTAGAAGGAGTTTTTCACCTGTTGCGCGTGACTATCAGCAATTTAAGGAGCAAGCTCGAACCAGATCCTGACCGTCCTACCTATATTCTGACCGAACCTTGCATTGGTTACCGCTTGAAAGATTTTTGACCTTTTATTGATTTGCCTTCTTCCAGAACCGGGAGTAAGTTTAAAGTATGAAAAAACTCACTCCCTACCAATTATTGCTATTAGGGTATATTTTTATTACTCTAACCGGGGCCTTGATTTTGTCTTTACCGGTTTCTTCAGCTAAAGGTACGGCCCAACCCTTTCTGGATGCTTTATTTGTGTCCAGTTCTGGTATCAGCACTACTGGATTGTCAGTAGTCGACATAGGCAGCTACTATTCCTTGTTTGGGCAGATAGTCCTACTGGTCATTTTCCAGATCGGCGGGATCGGGTATATGACTTTTATTATTTTTGCGGCTTATCTCCTGGGTCTCGGGCGCTCCCTGCAAACCTCTTTGGTGGCTAAAGAGTCGTTGGTAGGATCAGACCTGAATTTACTGGAAACTTTTTTTAAAAAAGTGCTATTGTATACCTGTTTTTTTGAATTAAGCGGGACGATCATATTAGCACTGATCTGGATGAGAGAATTTCCTCTCTGGAGATCGCTATATTTGGGCTTGTATCATTCGGTTGCTGCTTTTTGTACAGCTGGCTTCGGATTATTTCCAGATAGCCTGATGAAGTATAAGCAGAACACCACATTGAATATTACCATTAATATCCTGTCATTGGCTGGCGGATTGGGATTTTTTGTTTTAGACGATATCAGAAATTATATAAACCGTAAGATCAAAAAGCAATATCCTTACAGATTGGCTGTGCATACCAAACTGGTGCTCATAACTACGGTCATTATGGTATTTATAGGCACAGCTACGATTTTTATCGCTGAGGATTGGCATTCGATTACTTCCAGTAATTATGAAAAAGGCATGATCTCGATTTTTCAATCAGTATCAGCGCAAACTACCGACGGTTACAATAGTATTGACATAGGCAAGATGAGCTCTACCAGTTGGATCATGATCATGCTGCTGATGTTTGTCGGGGCTTCACCGGGGAGCACCGGGGGAGGAATTAAGACTACAACGTTCGCCCTGTTGTTTATCCTGGTCTGGTCTAAGCTGCGCGATCGCAACTTTAACATTTTTAAGAGAGAAATAGGTGAGCAGGGTATATTTAACGCGGTAATAATATTTATCTTTTTCCTGGCCATTGTTTTTATTGATTCATTGGTCATGGCCTATACGGAAAAAGCTTCTTTCATCCAGGTTTTATTTGAAATTGTTTCTGCTTTGGGAAATACAGGATTGTCTACCGGGATCACCTCTACTTTGAGCAATGCGGGTCGGGCCATACTATCTCTGACTATGTTTATTGGGAGGGTGGGTCCGTTGCTTGTGGCTACAGCGGTTATAACTAAACCAAGAAAAGTGCTTTATAGGTATGCTCGGGAAGATGTTTTTGTCGGATAAAAATAGATGCTCTAAATTGCGGGGTCTGTTTTATAGGCTTTCTTTAATATCTTGAAGAAATAGATCACAAATCCGCCAAAAATGAATCCGCCGACGTGCGCCCACCAGGCAATACTGGTATGATGCGTCAGATGCGCCCACCAGCTATTAAAGAGCTGTAATCCGAGCCAGCCGATAAAAAAAGCGGCAGATGGTATCTCAAGTATCTTATAGAAGAAAAAAGTTTTGATCTTGATCTTTGGGAAAAGGATCAGGTACGCGCCCATTATGCCGCTGATCGCGCCGCTGGCGCCGATCAATGGAGCAGTGCTGGTTTGGTAAAAATAAATATGCCCAAGACTCGCTGCTAGACCGCAGGCCAGGTAAAACAGTAAGAATTTGACTGCTCCGAGCTTATCCTCCACATTATCCCCAAACAGCCACAAGAAAAACATGTTTCCCAACAGGTGCAATATCCCGCCGTGCAAAAAGAGAGCGGTAAAAATAGTAATATTTATGTTCCCGGACATGAATTGGGCAGGGACCAATCCAAATTGCTGATAGAAAGCCGGCCAATTTTCCACGGGAATAAATATTATCTGGGCAATAAAAGCAGCCAGGTTCAAGCCGATCAGTGAGATGGTCACCCAGGGCGCTGAAGAACGGGGATTGTCGTCAGCCAAAGGCAGGATGATCTTAGGTAGCAGCAGGAACAACGGGGCGCTTTTAGCCAGGCTGGATAAAGATTCCATCGTATCTAATTGCTGTTGGAAGCCTTTTTGTTCTTTGGCCATGATCTCGGCTAATTTATTGATCACGGGATTACCCTGGTTGAATCTGACTACTTTGGCAATTTCATCCCGGTCTGTCCAGATTCCCTGGCAGGTGGGGCAGCGATCTAAAAAAACATTTGAATTGTAAGCATAATTAAATTTATTCATTTGTTGCCGGCAGCGCGGGCATTTTTTTTGCTGTTCAGCTAAAGTGTAGATGTTTTGGGCTTTTTGGGTAACTTCAGAGATAGTCAAAGGTGGAAATTCATGTATCGCCCTGAAGGTTTCAATATAAGTGGGTAATTCCTGTGGGTCAAACCAGAGGCCACCGCAGCGGGAGCACATATCAATATTGATACTGTGATAATTAAAGGCATGCAGAGGTGTTTGACAATTAGGACAAAGCATGGGGAGAGTTATTCCAACAAGCGCGGGGTAATAAAGATCAACAGTTCAGTTTTATCATTGGTCTTGGATGTTTGTTTGAACAACCAGCCTAAAATAGGGATATCGCCAACAAATGGCACTGCTTGCACCGTATCATTGTCGGTTTCGCTCATTAAGCCGCCAATAACAATGGTCTGTCCGTCATTGACCATGATCGTGGTCTCTGCTTCCCGGGTATGCACTATTGGTCCCAGCGTTGATGGTGTATACGTGCTTACTTCAGGGCGTATTTTCATGGTGATCTGTTTATTTATGTTGATGGTCGGAGTGACCTCGAGCTTGATGCCAATGTCGAGGAATTCGATCGTTGATTCTGTTGCCGTTTCTCCCGCTGCAGAGCTGGAGATAGTTTTCTTTTCATACGGTACCTTATCGCCGATTATGATACGTGCCGCCTGATTGTCTACCGTCGTGATGCTGGGAGAAGAAAGCAGTTTGCTCTTTCCTTTTCGACCCAGCATGCTGAGTGTGGCATTCACCTGCACTTTATCGATTACCGTGCCAAGATTAATACTTAAGTTGCCCAACGACTGGGTTGCTGTTGCGGTTGGGTCTGGGGTTCCTGGGATTCTTTTAGTAGCGGTCCAACTAATACCGAGGTCTCGCAGCGAGTTCGTATCTACTTCTACTATCTCGGCTTTAATCTCTACCACGTTGGGTTTAAGGTCCATTTTGCTGATCGCATCGGTTATTACCTGGATGTTGTTCAAGGTATCGGTTATCAGCAGGCTATTCGTGCGTTTATCCACCTGTATATTGCCTTTGCCGGAAAGCAAGGGAGTGAGCATAGGGGCAGTATCTTCGGCTCGGCCAAATTTGAGTTGTACGAATGTGGTGACCAGGTCCGCTTTTTCTTTTTTAGAGATCCTGATAACCTGATCACTGATCTTGGTCAGTGAGAGGTTTTTTATCTTCAGGATCGTATCCAGGGAATCTTCAAAAGAAATGTTATTTAAACTAATCGTGATCGGGCCGGTTACATCTTCATCGATAATAATATTAATACCTTTTTTTAATCCTAACGCATAGAGGACGTCTTTTATGTCGGCATTTTCAAAATCAAAAGAGAATAACCGCGAGGTCTTAGCATCGATCACAGAGGATGACGTTGATTCTGGTTCCGGGGCTATCAATACTGGCTCCGGGGTTACAGGTAAGACTGTCGGTTCAGGCGCGGTTGCGGGCAGTGTCTCTGCCGGCAGTGCAGCCTCTACCGGCATCGGGCCTGGCACACTTGCCTGATCGAGCGTAACCACTATCTCTAATCCGTCTTGCAGCGGTTTGATCTCGTAAACCGGTTTTGCAGTTAGGTCAAGTACCACCCTGGTGATAGGTTGGGGTGCAATTTTATATTGCGCTGAACGGAGTCGCAGGATAGGGGCCAGGTCTATTTTTAAGTTTTTTAAAGCGGCCGTATGTCTGGTATTGTAAAGGTCTAGTACTAACATTGGACCAGTTTCGTTTAGAACAAAATCCCTGGTTTTAACCGGTCCGGATAACTGTAGAATGACCTTGAATGAAGAGGCTTCGACTTTAGTCGAGATCGCCTGTAATATTACCGGGTCTGGCCCATCAGCCGATAAAGGAGAGAGCGCTAGTATCCCGGTACAAAGAATGCAATATAATATTAAGAAGATTATTTTCTTGCTCATTCTCCTGCTTTCCTGAGACGATATAATAATTCTTGTTTGCCTTGCTTCATAATAACCGTATTTTCATCGACCCGGGCAACCTGGATATTTTTCATGATCCGCTTCCTTTTATCCATTAATTGTTTCCGCTGGGTAACATAGACTTTCCCGGTTATATTATTTCTAAAGATTCCAGAATACTCTACTTCATCTTTAACGATACCGATCAGTTCCATATCCCGTAATTGGACAATATCCGACGGTCCCGATGCTACCGGGGCAGCCTTGGTTTTTGTTTTTTGTTCATAGGTCATGCCCAAGAGAGGCACAAAGGGGTTTTTACGCCAATTAGTCCGGTCTGGTAATTCCTGGCTTAGTGGTATTGGCAATGTAACCGTGGCAGTGCTGACCAAGACTCTAGTCGTGGCTTCGGGTAGGGGGGGGATTGCAGTCGAAGGCACTGCCCTTGAGTATCCGGGCAGGCTTAGGAAAAATAGAGCACAAAGAATATAGCGGGCTGCTGATCCGGGCAAAGCAGATCCTTTGATTTTAGCCGGCAAATTCTTCCTCCTTTGGAAGGCACTAATATACTATAATTAATCTCTAATAAATTGTCAAGACTAATCATTGCCCCTTGGTGAATTATTTACTTGACAGGTCCTTGCAGCCATGCTAACATTAGATTGACTGACCGGTCAGTCAAATGACTTAACAGTCATAAAGGAGTATTATATGGCTAAAAGCAAGCTTAAGGAGCGGGAAGTTCTCTGGCGCAAAACAGAACTATTAACTGCCGCCAGGACTATTTTTACTCATAAAGGATTTCACCGGTCCACCATGGATGATGTGGCCAGTGAAGCGGGTATCAGCAAAGGGGCTTTATATCTCTATTTCCCCAGCAAGGAAAAGCTTTTTATGGCCATTATTGAGCAAGGTCTGAAAGAGCGCACGGAAATGCTTAAGGAT